>CAJGCS010000017.1 GCA_904501965.1 uncultured Bacilli bacterium
AAGCGAAGAAATAAATATGAAAACTCAAAATCGTGAAATAATGAAATCACTTGTCCATGAAATTAAAACACAAAGTCATAGTACACAAACATTAAAAATCAATATTAAAGAAGCACAACGTTTAGGATTTGACTTTAATACTAGATATTATGCTAGTAGAACATTACTTCATTATGCAACTATTGTTGATGCATGTGGTATAATTTCTCTTTTAATAAAGTTTGGCCTTAATCCTAATCTATGTGATGAACGTTATAAAACACCACTTCATATGGCAGTAGAACTTGAAAGATACTGGGTTATTAAAGAATTACTTAAACATGATGTTGATGTTAATGCACCAGGTGAATTTGAACAAACACCTTTGCATTTAGCCGTAATTGGAGGTAACTTAGATATCGTAAAGATGCTTGTTGAAGCCGGAGCTGACATAGAGCTTGTTGATGAAAAAAATCAAAGTGCTCTAGATTATGCAATCGACGAAAAAAATGAACTAATTTATAATTATTTAGAAAGCGAAAGAAAAAAGAAAAGAGGCGAACTAATATGTTAAATTTAAACATATTAACAAATAGTTTCATTGAATATATTCAAAATGCTAACAAAGTTGCATTATCAGTTGAACTTATTATTACATTTGGTTTACTTATTGCCGGATTTGTTTTAGGGTTAAAATATGTTAAAAAAGTATATGTTATCTTAGGAGCATTTCTATTAGCTTTTGGTATTATTCTATCTACTATCTTAGATTTAAAGATTTTACCATACGTAATTTTAGGTGTAGCTGTAGTATTAATTAGCTTAGTTAGTGTTGCTGTATCATCTCACTTAAAGAATACGGTCAATGTAAATCAAAAACAAAAAAACAAAGCTAATACAATGTCTCAAGAATCAAAAGATGAACTTATTGACATCTTAATTAAAACTGTTGAACATTTAAGCTCTAGAAAAATCGGGGCAATTATTTCGATTGAAAAACAAAATATACTTAATGGACACGTAACAAATGCTATTTTAATTGATGCTAAAGCTTCAACTGAATTGTTAAATTCTATTTTCTTCCCTAATACACCTCTTCATGATGGTGCAGTTATTATTAGAGGTAATAGAATACTTTGTGCAAGTGCATATTTTCCATTATGTAGTAAAACTGATGTTCCACAAAACTACGGTACAAGACACCGTGCTGCTATAGGTATTAGTGAAGTTTCAGATGCATTCACAATTGTTTGTTCAGAAGAAAATGGTAAAGTTGCAACAACAATTGATGGAACAATTACTAGTGATGTGTCTTTAGATAGTTTAAGATTATCACTAAATCAACACATTAGTGTACAATAATTTTAGGAGGATAACATGCAAGAGCTAGTATGCGGAATATTCTTAACGTTTATGTTAACAGCTATTATTACATTCCAAGTTATTAAAGTAATACTTTATAAAACACATACAATATTAGACGTTTTCTTAGGTGTTGCCTTAGTAGTAATAGCTTTAATATTTAGACCAAATAATTCTAATATATTCTTAGAATATATTCTTCCTTGCATTTATTGTGTATTATCAGTTATAGTATATACAATATCATTATTCTATTTTGTTGAACAAACAAGATTATATTTAACATATAATAAAAAGCTTACAAGATATTTAAAAGACACTGAATATGACTTTTATATTCAAGTAAATAAGAAAAACAAAATTAGAGATTTTGGAATATCGCTACTTAAAACAACAGGTCTAACAAAAAAAGATGTTCTAAAAAAAGATGTATGGCATTTATTATTTGACACACTTGAAATAGTTTCAATTAATAAAAGTGAAGCTACAACTTCAAATTTCAATGCTTTTGTAAGTGAATACGAGTCTTCATCATCAAAATTCAAAACATATAGTTTTGAACTTGAAATAATGCTTAAAGAACGCCTTACTACATTCTTTGGTATAATTGAGCCAATCTATCTTGGGAACCATTTAGTAGGTCGTAATATATATTTCTATATTGATCGAATGAAAAATATTGAATCGTTAAAGAATGAACTTGTAAACTCAATTAATGATATTGAAAGATTAAGAAATCTAAACCAAGCCTTAATGAGTCTTTCTGATGGAGTATTATTATATTTTGACTTTGAAACTAAGTATTATGTTGCTACTGAAAGCTTCTGTCGTTTTACTAATACACATCAAAGAGAATATACTTTTGAAGAAATAATAAACTTTATTCATCCAGATGACTTAGAAACATATATCGAACAATCAGAAACAATCAATAGTATTTCTGTAACAAGACTAAAATTTAGACTATTAATAAATGATACATATTACAATGTAATGGAAGATTCAATTTATTTAAGTCAAGACACTGATTTAGTATCAATTGTTAGAATCTGTGAAAAGAACGAAGAATCAAAAGATGCCATGTTCTCAACATATGAAGCAACAAAAATAATGGAAACATTAAGCACAACAAACATTAAAGCAGTTATAGATAAAACAAAGAATATCTTAGACACTGTTATTGGAGAAGATACAAATGAATAATGTAAGTGCTATTTTGTTAATGGCGGGAAAAAGCACAAGGTTTAATCAAAATACCAATAAAACATTATATGAATTAAACAATAAACATTTATTTTTATATTCACTTGAGAAGTTTAAAAAATTAAACTTTAATAAAATCTATCTTGTAATAAGTAAAGAATTAAAAGAAGAAGTAAAAGAAATACTCGCATCTTATGGTTATAACGATATTAGTATTGTTATAGGTGGAGCATCTAGACAAGAAAGCGTTAAAAATGCACTTATGAATGTTGAAACAGAGTATGCTTTAATTCATGATTCAGCACGTCCTCTTACTTTAGAAAAAGATATAAAAGA
Source organism: uncultured Bacilli bacterium (assembly GCA_904501965.1). Taxonomy (GTDB): domain Bacteria; phylum Bacillota_I; class Bacilli_A; order ML615J-28; family CAG-313; genus CAJGCS01. The sequence goes on from CAJGCS010000017.1 coordinate 2,881, forward strand.
TCTTATATCTAAAGTAATAAATGAAAATGCTTTAGCCGGTACTTTATATCATGATGTAACTGACACTATTAAAGAAGTAGATCTTAAAGTAAAACACCTTGATAGAAATAACTTAAAAGCTGTTACTACACCTCAAATATTTAAAAAGGATATATATAACAAAATACTTAAATGTAGTAAGGAAGTTACAGATGAACTAAGTTGTCTTGATAATGAAGATATTTGTTTTGTAAAAGAAACATCACCAAATGTTAAAGTTACAACATATGAAGATATCGAGTATATTAACTATCTAATAAATAAAAAGAACATATATAAAATAGGTCATTCATATGATTACCATAACTTTAAAGATAAAGAACGTTTAATTTTAGGTGGTGTAGAAATAGATGCAGAATATGGCCTTGAAGGCTATAGCGATGCAGATGTTGTTTATCATTCAGTATGTGAGGCAATATTAGGTGCTCTTGGCCTTGGAGACATCGGTGGTATTTTTCCGGATAACAAAAAAGAAAATTACAAACGTAATTCAGAAGAATTTGTTTTATATGCATCAAGTAAGCTAGAAGAATATGGTTATGAAATAGTAAACATTGATATGATGATATATTTGCAAAAGCCGAATCTTAAAAACTACAAAGCACAAATTGCAAATAACATAAAACGCATTTTAAATACTCAAGCTGTTAATGTTAAAGCAACAACCCTTGAAAAACAAGGTTTAATTGGTACATGTAAAGGAATAGGTACTGAAACAGTAGTATTAATAAAACTAAAACCTCAAGAATAAATCTTGAGGGTTTTTGTTATATTGATAGATTTTTTGTAATAATATATATTAGTGATAATATGGTTAAAAAATGTTTACTCGTTTTAATAATGCTATTAATTATATCAATACCTGCAACACTTCTAGCTATGAGTGATAATTACTTTAGCGAAAGAACAGATATATATATCAAACAACATGTTAATGCAAAAACATCTGATATATATGCAAAAGTTATAAAAGAAGAATTTAAAGGAATTTACAGTGTTGATGAACTTGTTAATTATAAATTTAATGAATCAGGTAGTATCGAAAGTGTATTAATAAATACCGTAAAACTAAATGATATTATATATATAGCATCATCACTTATTTCCCAAGCTTTAAAAGAAGGGGTTATTGAAAAAGAACTAGAAACAATATCATTTCCAATTGGTCAGTTAATATCTAAAGCAATTTTTGCAGGCGGTGGACCAGATATTCATATTGAAGTTGATCCAATTACTTCATATAAAGTTGATATTGAAACAAAAACTAAAGAATATGGAATCAATAATGTTTTACTTGAGATATATCTTACATGTGTAATAGAACTAGAAGTAATGATTCCTTTAAAACAAGAAAAGATAGTTTGTAAGAATCAAACATTAATTCTATCCCAAATGTTACCTGGAGAAGTACCTTATTTTTATTATAATAATTAATTTTAATCAAGTTTAAGTTTTTTAACATATTGGTACAAAAAATTAAAGAATTGTAGTATAATAAGTAATTGAGGTAAATTATTATGGAAAACACATTAAAACTTATTAAAAAGACTATTAAAAAAATTCGCCCATATATTAATTCAGATGGTGGCGATTTAGAATTTGTAAAATTTGAAGATGGAATTGTATATATTCGCTTACTGGGAGCTTGTGTTGGTTGTTCTTCAGCTGATACAACAGTTAAAGGCGGAATCGAAACAATGTTCTTAGAAGAAGTACCTGGCGTAATCGGCGTAGAACAAGTAAAAGACGAAGAGTAAGGTGATAATATGTCAGATACAGAAAACAAAGTTCAACACCTTCCCGGCGATATTGTCTATGGCAAAGTAACAAATATCTTAGGCTATGGGGCTTTCGTTTTAGTAGATGATTATGATGGTCTTGTTCATATATCTGAATTCTCAGATGGCTTTGTTAGAAATATTAATGATTTTGTTAAAGTTGGACAAGAAATTAAACTTCGTATAATCGAAATAGATGAAGAAAGCAAGAGAATGAAATTAAGCTACAAGCAAATTCATAAAACTCGTGGTGTAAGATGTCGTGTTCCAGAATATAAGATTGGTTTTGAAACAATTGAAAATAAACTACAATCTTGGATTGAAGAATATGACTACGATAAGAAGAATTAATACACTGCTTTTAGTAATAATTAGTATATTTTTTCTTTGCTCATGTGAAGGTGATAACATGCTTAACGAATATCAAAAACTAAATGATAAAAACCATATATTTAAAGTATCAACACCAAGTGAGATTTTTGAGTTATTAAATAATGACGAAAAAGCAATCATTGTTTTTTCTTTTCCTGAATGCCCTTGGTGTCAAGAAGCGATACCTTATATTAATGAAATTGCTAAAGAACAAGACTATAATGTAGTTTATTATTTAAATATTTTAGAAATTCGCGAGTCAAAAACTGATGAATACAATGCTATTTATGAACGCATTCGTTATGATATTGGTAACCCAGATAAAATAAATGCACCTACTGTTATTGTAATTAATAATAGCAAAGTACTTGGTTATCATATCGATACAGTTGAAAGTCATGTTAAAAACGAAAACAATGTTTTATTACCAATGACTTTAGAACAAGCTGAAGAATTAAGAAATATTTACAGAGAACTTTTTAGATTAAATTAAGAATAAATAAATGAAGTTAAAAATAAAATATAAGGGTGAACAAAATGCTAAAAAAGATTATTTTATTTTTAACTCTATTTTTAACTACAAATGCTATTATTGTATCAGCTTATGCGGTGGAAAATACAAGACCACTTATATATATAGATCCTGGTCACGGAGGATATGATGGTGGTTGTGTTTCACTAAATAAAGATATAATTGAAAAAAATGTAACTTTAAGAATATCCTTACTTGTAAAAGAACATTTACAAACACTAGGGTATAGAGTAAAGCTTACAAGAGATACAGATAAAGCACTCGGCAATACAAAAAAATTAGATATATATAACCGTGTTGATTTAATAAATGAATCAGGAGCGGTTTTATATCTATGTATTCATGCAAATAGCTTTACAGACTCTAAAATAAAAGGAGCACAAACTTTTTATAATCCTACAAACGAAATTAATAAACAACTTGCTGTGGCTATGCTTGATAAAGTAAGAAGTTTGGACGAAACCAACACAAGAGTTGCAAAGAGTATGACAGGCAAATATTTACTTGATCATGTAATAGTACCAGGATGTTTAATAGAGGTTGGATTTATTACTAATATTGATGATTTAAATAATTTAACAAACGAAGCTTACATCGATAACTTAGCTATGCTAATTAGTATATCGATTAATGAAGTATATAAAGGTAATTAATATGAAATTTAAAAGTACAAGCGTAAAAGTAAAAACAACTGAAGAAATGCAAAATATTGGAGGACTAATTGCGTCTTTTGCAACACCTAATCTTGTTATTGGATTAAATGGTGACCTAGGTGCAGGCAAGACAGTTCTTACAAAAGGAATTGGTAAATACCTTGGTATCAAAAGAACAATTAATAGTCCAACATTTACAATTATGAAGATATACGATACAACAAATAGTTTAATTGATAAATTATATCATTTAGATGTGTATAGATTAGAAAGCGCAGATAGCGACTTTGAACTTGAAGAATACTTTTACCTTGGAGGACTTACTGTTATTGAGTGGTCTATTATAATAAACGATATATTACCAGCTGATATGTGGAATGTTGAAATTAGTATTTTAGATGAAGAAACACGTGTAGTTACAATTAAACATAACATAGAAGATAACAAATTAGAAGAAAGCATAAAGGAATTAGGATATGAAGTTATATATTGATAGTTCTACAGCACACTTATATTTAGCACTTGTTGAAAAAAATGCATACTTTACAAGAAGCGGGAAAAATGATCACTCAGAAACATTAGTAGATTATTTAGAATCTTTCTTAAAAAATAATAATGTAACAGTAGATGATATTAGTGAAGTTGTCGTTGGAAGAGGGCCTGGATCATATACAGGATTAAGAATTGCAGGTACTGTTGGTAAAGTATTAAGTTTTACTAAAAACATTACCTTTAAATCTTTTTCTTCCCTTGATTTATTACTTACAAGTGTAATTGAAACTGATGGATTATATATATCAAGAATTATTGCAAAAAAGAATCATTCATATATAAAAGTAGTAAAAGTAGAAAATGGTATTATTAATACTATTTTAGATGATTCATTTGTTGAAGATAGTGCTTTAGAAGAATATAAAGACTATGTAATGATTGAACCAAGCGAAGAACTTTTTTCAACATCTCATCTTGCAAAACAACTTGATTTACATAACTTAACAAAAGAAGAAAGCAAATATGACTACGTTCCTAATTACTTGCGTAGTGGGATTTAATTTATGGAAATGCCAGAAGTAATAATTAGACCGATAACAGTATCTGATGTATCGAGAATTATTGATCTTGAAATGACGTATCTTGGAGAAACAATTGGTAGTGACTTACTTATGAGTGAGGCAACTAATAGAACAATTAAGTTTCTTGCAATCGAAAAAAGAGGACTACTTCTTGGTTATATTGGATGTTATCATGTTTTTGAAGAATGTGAAATATTAAATTTTGTTATTGATGGAGCTTTCCAAAGAAGCGGTTATGGACAAATGCTATTTGATGCATTATTAAAAGAAGTTAATCCTAAACGTGTTTTACTAGAAGTTAGAGTAAATAATCAAAAAGCTATTAACTTTTATTTAAAAAATGGATTTAAACAAATATCAATTAGAAAAAACTATTATTTAGACCAAACTGATGCCTTAGTAATGGAAAAACTATTAGGAGACTAATATATGGAAAAAAATACAAAAAAAGATACAGTAATACTTGCGATAGAATCAAGCTGTGATGAAACAAGTATTGCGGTTGTTGTTAATGGAAATAAAGTACTTAGCAATGCAATTTATACACAAATAGATATACATAAAGAATTTGGTGGTGTTGTCCCTGAGGTTGCAAGTAGACACCATATTGCAAAAATTACATATGTATTAGAACAAGCATTAAAAGAAGCCAATGTAACTATGAATGATATCGATGAAATCGCAGTTACTCAAACTCCTGGATTAATTGGTTCTTTAATGGTTGGTATTAATACTGCTAAAACTCTTGCACTTTGTTATAATAAAAAAATTACATATGTAAATCATATTCATGGACATATCTATGCAAACGCAATAGAAAGTAATTTCGAATTTCCACTACTTGCTTTAGTAGTATCAGGAGGACATACTGAACTTGTTTTAATGAAAGATCATTTTGATTTTGAAATCTTAGGTGAAACTTTAGATGATGCTGTAGGAGAGGCATATGATAAAGTTGCACGTGTTGTTGAGGTAGGTTATCCTGGGGGTCCAATTTTAGATAAAATGGCACGCCTTGGTAAACCAGTATATCCACTTCCACATATTAAACTTGGCAAAGATAGTTATGATTTTAGTTTCTCCGGTTTAAAATCAGCTGTAATTAACCTACACAATAAAACCAAAGCAAAAGGAGAAGAACTAAACTACAACGACCTTGCATGTAGTTTCCAAAATGCTGTAATTGATGTACTAAGCGAAAAAACTGTTAGAGCAGCTTTAGAATATAATGCAAAAATGGTAATTATTGCGGGTGGAGTTTCAGCTAACTCAGCACTACGTGAAAAGATTAAACAAGAAATGGAAAAATTAAATATTAAGTTTAATGTTCCTAGTTTTAAATATTGTACTGATAATGCTGCTATGATAGGTGCAGCCGCGTACTTTCAAAATTTAAGTGGAAGATAAAAAAACCTAGTCAAAAGTTAATCTTTTGACTAGGTTTTTAATTACCAAATTAAATCTGCAAAGTCTGCACAGTCAATAAATGGATTTCTGTTACCTTGGAAATCTTCAACACGGTTATTTCTTTGCATTTCAAGTGGACTTACTGGATCAAGTTCATTCCATGCAAGTAATAAATCGATACCTTGTGAAACTGTATTAAAATTATAATTATCAGCTTCTGCATATCTTACCATTAAGTAGAAGATAATTCTAGCTACATCACCTTTATATTCATCAATTGGTTCATAATAACCACTTGCAGTACCGAACTTCTTATTACCACGACTTGAGTTAACACTAATGTTACAAGGACGAATGTGGTGTAAGTCAGAACCAGCACCAGAAGTTTTGAACCAACCTAAACTTTGAGGCCATACGTGTTCTCTATTCCAGTCATTAGTTAAGTCAGTTGACTTTTTAATTGATTGACCAGTATAGAATAAAATCATATTATTTGTATTAGATGAATCTTCATCGATAAATGGAAGTTCAAATTTACAATCAGAATAAGATGAAGCTTTTTTATGAGTTGATGTTGTAAGAGTTCTTAATGCAAGTTTTAAAGCATTTCCAGATAAACCTAAAACATTTTTATAGTATTCTTCATTGTTAATTTCTAAATCATCAGGATTTACTGGTGTATCAGGAATTACAGGTTGGTCAGGTTGATTTTTTAAATCATCTGCTTTAAATAAATAAGCAATATATGTAGTTGATGCATAACTTAATTTATTAGCACTATATGTACGATATGTTTTAGTACTATTTGTACCAAGCATATAATCAGTGCCATCAACAGGATTTGTAAGTGTATTTACAGTTGTGTCAAACTTCCAAGCATCACCTGGAGTTGAAACATAAACAACATTGATATGTGTTCCACTTGGAACGATATCTAAATAAACTTTAGCATCATTCTTTAAGTGGTATACATAATAACCACCATCTGTTTCCTCTAAGTAAATTACGATAGATTCAGCTAGTGTAGTTGTTGTTTGATAATAATATCCATCCATAGCGCCTGTAATATATAATGTTTCATTTAAACCAAGATGTTCAAGTTTTAAAATATATGGTACGCCAGTTTGAACTTTAATAACATATCCATCTTCATGGACATCAGAGCCATCATCAGGAATAACTGGTTGTTCGTAGTTTGGATCAGTTTCACCACAAGAACATTTTCCATTAATAAATTCATGTTCATGAGGAACAACAGGAGCTACTTCACCAGATTCATAATATATTTTGATAGAATCAAAATACATAGAGTAAGTAATGTTAATAGTAAATTTAACATAAGTATAAGCAACTTTATCAGGAGTTATAGTGTAATTAGTTTGTTCAGCTTGAGTAGATAGGTAAGCTTGGTAACCAGAAACACTTGAATCAGTACCAAATTCAATCTTTAAAGCATCAGGGTTAGTAAATGTTGCTTTTTCTGCATTATATACAAATTCAATTTTTGTAATATTTCCTTTAACTGCAGTTGTATTCCATAAAGTAGAAGTCTTTGATTTATTTCTAAGTTGAATACCATTTCCGTAGTCACCTAGTTCAATAAAACTAAAATCAACATCATCAACAGTTGCACTTCCATCTGCATAATTACCTAATCCTAATGCAGGAGAAGTAATTTCTAATGATTTAATTACAGGAGCAACAGGAGCTTCGTAGTTAGGATCAGTTTCGCCACATTCGCATTTGCCGTTTACAAATTCATGAGTATGTGGAGCTTCGTAGTTAGGATCAATTTCACCACATTCACATTTACCATTTACAAATTCATGTGTATGAACAGGCTCACTTGCCTTTGTATATTTTACAAGAACTTCTTCGCTAGAAGCACCATATTCACCAAATGGAGCAGTTTTAATAGAGAAAGTTATTTCATCTTGTTGTGCATATTTACTAAAGTTATAACTTTTGCCAATTCTAACAACTTCAATTGTTTCTTCTTCATAAACAAAAGTAATTTCATACGCTAGATCATCAAATCCTTCAGGATGATCCCAACGAATAGTTGTTTCTTCAATTCTTACATTTTCTGGTTTTGGTGCTGGAATTCCATTAGAAGTAGTACCTTCACATCCAATTAAACCAAGAAAACCAAAAGCAAATAATAGTATAATTAATAGTTTGTTTAGTTTTTTCATAAAGTACCTCTTTTCACACTTTAATTATATACCAATACATAATAATTGTCAACTTTTATAAGCCTTAAAAAAATACTATTAATATCTTGAAAGTAATGCTAAAATGTGGTATACTAATAATAATAGGGAGTGATATAATGTTTAAACCACTTAATAAAAATATTTTACTTACCTTAAAAAAAATATCTTCAAATGCATCAGGTATTTATCTTGGTTCAAACAATACAAATGTTTTCGAAGTAGTAAGTGTAGGTAAAGAGGTTTTAGAAGTAAAAGTAAATGATTTAGTTTATGTTAATGAATCAGCCATAAAATCTTTAGTAATTGATAATAAAGAATATTTTATTATTGAAGAAAAAGATATATATATGATACTAGAGGACTAATATGGCTAAAGAAATTTTATTATCAAGCGAAATAAGAAATAAAATTAAAAGCGGCGTTGAAAAACTAAATAACGCAGTTCGCTTTACCCTAGGCCCTAAAGGAAGAAATGTATTAATATCTTCAGACTATGGAGCACCACTAATTATTAATGATGGAGCTTCAATTGTTAAATCAATTGAACTAAAAGATGACTTTGAAAATATGGCGTCAAAAGCTTTAGCTGAAGCCTCAATTAAAACAAATGATGTTGTTGGTGATGGCACAACTTCAGCTGTAGTTGTCGCATCAAGCATAATTACTGAAGGCATTGATAAGATATCAAATGGAATTAATCCGGTAGAACTTAGAAAAGGTTTAAATTATTACTTACCAATTATTATTGATTATATTAAACAAAATAGTAAACAAATTATTACTGATGAAGATATATATAAAGTTGCATATGTATCAAGTGGTAGTAGTGAAGTTGCATCTTTAATTAAAGATGCTTATAAAAACACAAGTAAAGATACAGTTATTACTCTTGAAGCATCACAAGGTATTGAAACAAGTCTTGTTTTAGTAAATGGATATTCATATGATAGGGGTTACTTATCTAGTTATATGGCAAGTACAAATAAAAAAGAAGCCGAGCTTGTTAATCCTTATGTGTTAATTTTAAATAAAAAGATTAATAATATGAATGAACTAGTTCCTTTTTTAGAAGTAGCTATTAAAGATAACTTGCCAATCTTAATTATATGTGATGAAATAGAACAAGATGTTTTAAATGCCCTTGTTGTAAATAAATTAAGAGGAATTGTAAATGTTGTTGTCACAAAAGCTCCTTCATTTGGAAATAAAAAAACACAGATGTTAGAAGACATTGCAGTTTTAACAAATGCTAAATTTGTTAAAGATGCATCTTTTGAATTACCTAATCTTGATAACAATGCATTAGGACACTCTAAAAAAATAATTGTATCAAATACAAATACTATTATTATTTCCGATAATAAAAAAGAAATAGATGATAGAATTAAAGAACTAAAAGAAGAATTAATAAATACATCAAGTGAATATGATAAAGAAAAACTAGAAGAAAGAATCGCAAAACTTGTAGGTGGTATTGCAATTATTAAAGTTGGTGCATTAACAGAAATTGAACAAAAAGAACGTCAATTATTAATTGAGGATGCTGTATGTGCTACTAAAGCTGCTATCTCATCAGGCGTTATTCCTGGTGGTGGAAAAGTATTCTTTGAAATAAGTGAAGAGTTAAAAAG
>CAJGCS010000018.1 GCA_904501965.1 uncultured Bacilli bacterium
CCTGATTATATAGGCATTAATTCATTTTTAAAAATTTTAAAAAAAGAAAGGTAGAAGATACATAAAAAATAAAAATAAAAAAATATTTTTTTTATTTAAAAAGTACTTGACTTAAGTTAATTGATGTGATATAATAAGCGAGTAAAATGGATAAATATCGGAATTTTTTATTAAGGAGTTGATAATTATGGAAATGACGATGGAAAAATTTGTAGCTTATCTTAAGCAATTAGGTTTTGTTTACCAAGGAAGTGAAATCTACGGTGGATTATCAAATACTTGGGATTACGGACCTTTAGGTGTAGAACTAAAAAACAATATTAAAAAAGCATGGTGGAAATCATTTGTGCAAGCTTCTCCAAATAATGTTGGTATTGATGCTGCTATTTTAATGAATCCTGAAACTTGGGTAGCAAGTGGACATGTTGGTGGATTTAGTGATCCATTAATTGACTGTAAATCTTGTGGTACAAGACATCGTGCAGATAAATTAGTAGAAGATTTCACAAAAGGTGCTGAATCTGGTGATGGTTGGTCAAATGAAAAATTATATCAATATTTAACAGAAAATAAAGTACCATGCCCTGATTGTGGTAAAACTAACTTTACTGAAATTAGAAAATTCAACTTAATGTTCCAAACACATCAAGGTGTTATTGAAAATGCTAAAAACTTAGTGTACTTAAGACCTGAAACTGCACAAGGTATTTTCGTAAACTTTAAAAATGTTCAAAGAACATCACGTAAAAAAGTTCCATTTGGAATTGGTCAAATAGGTAAGAGCTTCAGAAATGAAATTACACCAGGTAACTTTATCTTTAGAACTCGTGAGTTTGAACAAATGGAATTAGAATTCTTCTGTAAACCAGGAACTGACTTAGAATGGTTTGAATATTGGAAATCTTATTGTATTAACTTCTTAAAAGAAATTGGTATTAATGAAGAATTAACAAGAACAAGAGACCATGAAAAAGAAAAATTAAGTCACTATTCAAAAGCAACAACTGATATTGAATTCAAATTCTTCTTTGGATGGGGAGAACTTTGGGGTATTGCAGATAGAACTGATTATGACTTAAGAGTTCACCAAGAACATTCAGGTGAAAGTTTAGAATATTTAGATCCTGAAACAAATGAAAAATATATTCCATATTGTGTAGAACCAAGTGTTGGTGTTGAAAGATTATTACTTGCAGTATTAACAAGTGCATATGATGAAGAAACTCTTGAAAATGGAGAAACAAGAGAAGTATTAAGATTTACACCTGCGATTGCTCCTGTAAAGGTTGCAGTATTACCTCTTGTTAACAAATTAAACGATAAAGCAAGAGAAATTTATGCTAACCTTAGCAAATTATTTGTTTGTGAATTTGACACTAGTGGTAAAATTGGTAAAAGATATCGTAGACAAGATGCAATCGGTACACCATACTGCGTAACAGTTGACTTTGAAACACTTGAAGAAGGTACTGTTACAGTTCGTGACCGCGACACAATGGAACAAGTTCGCGTTAGTGTAGAAGAATTACCAAAATATTTCTACGGTAAATTTTAATAAATAATTTTAAAGAAAAGGAGGTAAATCATGATTAATTATCAATTACAACGTCGCATCGTTAATGAAACAAATATAACAGAAGTTGTTTCTGAATATGTGACGCTTACAAAAAAAGGTAATAGTATGTTTGGTTTATGTCCTTTTCACAATGACAATAATCCATCAATGTCAGTAAGCGACAAAGTTAAAATGTATAATTGTTTTAGCTGTGGAGCTAAAGGAAACGTTATTAATTTTGTATCTCGAATTGAAAACATTACTTTAGATCAAGCCGCAATCAAACTTGCAAAAAGAATTGGTATTCAAATAGACGAAAGAAAAAACGCTCAAGCGTTGAAAGAAGAACGCTTAATTAAAGTAATGGAAGATGCTAATCAATTCTATAAGTTTTATTTAAAAAACTCTGATGAAGGTGTTAAAGCAAGAGAATACTTAAATAATCGTGGTATTACTGATGAAATAATTGATGAATTTGAAATTGGTTTATCATCTTCAAGTAAAGATTACCTTTATTTAGCTTTATCAAAAAATAATCATAGTTCACTTGATGCAATAAATTTAGGTTTAATCAAAGAAGATGAAAATGGTGACTATTACGACACTTTTAGAAGTCGTATTATGTTCCCAATTAAAAACCGCTATGGCAAAGTAGTTGGCTTTAGTGGAAGAATTTATACTGAGTCTAATCAAGCTAAGTATATAAATTCAATTGAAAATGATATTTTCCATAAAAGTGAAATACTTTATAACTACCATAATGCAATGCAACCAATTCGTCAAAATGATAGCGTATATCTATTTGAAGGATTTATGGATGTTATAGCTGCTAAAAAAGCTGGCATTCATAATTCAGTTGCAACAATGGGGACTGCTTTAACCACAGAACATGTTAACATGCTTTTAGGACTTACTAAAAACATTGTTTTATGTTTTGATGGTGATAATGCTGGTGTTAAAGCCATGAAACGTTCATGCTTTATGTTATCGAAGTATAATAACTTACCAAATGGCATAGTGCTTCCAGATGGACTTGATCCAGATGAATATCTAAAGAAATATGGCACTGAAAAACTTATAAACTATTTAGAAACAAACAAAAAGAATGTTTATTACTGGCTATATGAACTTGCATATAAAAAAATGATACCAAGTGATTTAGTTAGTATGGAAACATTTAAAAATGAAGTATTTGAATTTTTACGTACTACAAATGTAGACTCAATTCATTCATTTTTCTTTAAAAAATTATCAAATGATTTAGATGTTTCTGTTGATAAACTAATGGATGAGTTTAATAAATTAAAACCTAAACAAGTTTATCAAAGTGATAATAATGAATATCCTTATAATTATAATCAGGACATTGCAACTAATAAGGATATTTTACCTGTTCCTGATAAAAGAACAACAAAGTTAAAAACATTAAAGGTTACTAAAAAAATTCAAATTGCATATGATTCAATCATAAAACATTCAATCTTTTCTAAAGATAGATTTGCAAAATTCTTTGAACAAAGTACAATTGATTCTGTTTTGAGATATCCTGGAAAAGAACTTGTAAATCAATATTTAATTTTAGTCGAAATTCAAAATTTCTATGCAAAAAACGATTATTTAGGAATTGAAAATCTGTATATTATTTTAGAAAATTCAAAGGAATTACTTGACTTCGCGATAGAAATTGTCCAAAATCGATTTATAAATGTTACTTTACAAGAAAACTTTGATGAATGTTTAAATGCAATAATTGAATTTTACAAAAAGCAAGACCAAATTAATGCTTATAACGAAGCAATTTTAAGTACATCTTCAAATAAATTCTATGAAAAAAGCGATGAGTATATTAAATTGAAAGAAGAGAGTATTAAAATTGTCAGAAAGGAGAATAATATTTAATGTTAGATTTAGAATTATACAAAGAACAAATTGAAAAGTTAAAAAAAGAAGCTGATGAAAAAAATTATTTATCTTTAAGTCAAATTCTTAAGGTTTTTAATGACCCTAGTGAAGACTTATTAGATGACATTGTTGAATATTTCGAAAACTTAGGTGTCGAATTAACAAAAGACAGCGATGACTTAGTCATGGAAAATTTAGATTTTGAAGACCTTGATGATGATTTAGATGCTTTTGAAGAATTTTTAGATGATGTTGAAAATGACGAAGAATTAGCAGAACTTACTAAAAATGTAGAACAAGAAATTAAAGTTGAAGACTTTGAAGACTTCTCAACTACTTTTAGAAGAACTGATGATCCGGTAAAACTATACTTACATGAAATCGGACAAGTTGAACTTTTAAACATTACCCAAGAATATGAACTTGCACGTGCTATTCAAGAAGGTATTATGTGCAAAGGTAAAATTGATGCTTATGAAAGACAAGGTAAGAAGATTTCACCTGAAGAATTAGAAAAGTTAAATCAAAAAATTGAACAAGGTGAAGAAGCACGTAAAATTATGATTGAATCAAACTTACGTCTTGTTATTTTCGTTGCAAAAAAATATATGGGCAGAGGTTTAACATTCCTTGACTTAATTCAAGAAGGTAATATCGGTCTTATGAGATCAGTATCAAAATTTGACCCAACAAAGGGTTGCAAATTCTCAACATACGCAACTTGGTGGATTCGTCAAGCTATTAATAGAGCTATTGCAGACCAAGGCCGTACTATTCGTGTTCCTGTTCATATGGTTGAAACTATTAACAAACTTATGAAAGTTACTCGTAAATTAACTCAAGAAAAACATCGTGACCCAACACCAGAAGAAATTGCTCAAGAATTAGATATTAGCGTTGAAAAAGTATTACGTATTCAACGCATCGCCTTAGAACCAATTAGCTTTGATGCTAAAGTTGGTGATGATGATGATTCAAGTTTAGGCGATTTTATTAAAGATGCTGATACTCAAAATCCTCTTGAGTATACACAATCTCAAATTTTTAAAGAAGAAATTAATGCTGTATTACAAACACTAACTCCTAGAGAAGAAAGAGTAATCAGACTTCGTTATGGTTTAGATGATAATCATCCAAGAACTTTAGAAGAAGTTGGACGTGAATTTAATGTTACTCGTGAACGTATTCGTCAAATTGAAGCTAAAGCTTTAAGAAGATTAAGACATCCATCTCGTTTAAGTAGATTACAACAACATCGTATTGATAATAATTAATATTGGTTATTAAATAATTTCTTTGTTTTATAAGGAGTGAAATTTTGACATCTATCAAAAACTTTAATGTTAGATTAGAAAGATTAGTAGATTTTTATAAAAAGTATTTATTTTTAACTGTTTCAATAATTAAAAATGAATTTGATGAAATAAAAAACTTCGAATTAGCACTTATCACAAAAGAACTTGAAAACTATAATATAAAAGTAGTTGATTCTTTTGCTTATATTAATTCGGTTGAAGATTTTGCAAACGAAATTGAAACAGATATCGAATTTATTGATTTTACTAATTCAACTGTTTTTGAAGATTCTATAAAACATGTGCATGAAAGTAGTAATGATCCAATTAAATCTTTTCTAAATGAAATCGGAAACATAAGATTACTTACATTATCAGAAGAATATTTACTTTCTAAAGTGATACAAGACAGTAAATATGCTAAGTTTATATTTGATAATAAGCAAAAATACAAACCTACCAAAGAAGAAAGAGAAAAATTTAAAGAACTAATTAATAGAGCAGAATATGCAAAGTCAATTCTTATTGAATCAAATTTAAGATTAGTTGTTTATATTTCTAAAAAGTACTTGGGAAGGGGTCTTGAATTTTCTGATTTAATTCAAGAAGGATGTCTAGGATTAATTAAGTCAGTTAATAAATATGATCCAAATAAAGGATTTAGATTTGCAACGTATGCTACTTGGTGGATTAAACAGTCCATTAATAGAGCTGTTGCAGAACAAACAAGACTTATAAGGATTCCGGTTCATTTGCATGAAATGATTAATCGAATTTATAAAACGATTAACATTCTTACTCTAGAGTATGAAAGAGAGCCTACTTCTTTAGAAATTAGTACATATTTAGATATTCCTGAAGAAAAAATAATTTATCTTTTAGAATTATCACAAGATACTCGTAAGCTTGAAGAGCAAATTGGTGAGGATGATTCGGTTTTAGCTGACTATATTCCTGATAATAAAGAGCTTAGTCCTTATGAATATGCTTTAAAAGAAGAAAATCTTGAGAAGCTTGATCGGATTTTACATACTTTAAGTACTCGCGAAGAAAAAATAATACGTATGAGATTTGGTCTTGATAATAAAGCTCCGATGACGCTTGATGAAATAGGAAAAGAGTTTGGTATTACTCGTGAAAGAATTCGTCAAATAGAATCGAAAGCTTTAAAAAAACTAAAAAGATTAATTCGCTCGATAAATAAAAATTATGAAAAATAGACCACTACAAAATGTAGTGGTTTCTTTTTGCTTTCTTTTTTTGTGTAAAAATTGTATAATAATTGTGGTGTTATTATGAAAAATGAAAGATTAGAAAAAATTGCATCATATATAAATAAAAATGATAAATTAGCTGATGTTGGTTGTGATCATGGATATTTAGCGATTTATGCAATTAAAAAAGGCGTAAACTATATTCAATTAATTGATAATAAAGAAGGACCACTTAATAGTGCAAAAACAAATCTAGCATATTATGAGGATAAAGTTTTTATCAAATATTCTTTATCTAGCGGACTATCTGATGTTGATCAAAATATAAATACTGTTGCAATATGTGGAATGGGCGGAGAATTGATATCTAAGATTATTTTAGATGATTTAGATAATGCAAAAAGATTAAAAAAAATAATTCTTCAGGCAAATTCTAAAGTTGACATTTTAAGAAAAACTTTATCAGATAATTCTTTTGAAATAAGTGATGAAGATATAATTATTGATAATGATAAAACTTATGAAATAATAGTTTGTTCATATCAAAAAAATTCGAATTTTCTAACCTTAGAACAAATTAAATTTGGTCCAGTACTTATGAAAAAGCTTGATAAACCATTTGTTGAAAGATGGCTTGGCAAACTAAATTACAATAATCAAATAATTAAGAAATTAAAAAATGATGACTTTAAAAAAAGTGAATTAGAACGTGAAAATAAAATGATTAAAGAGGTAATAAAATATGAAGACTAGCGAAATAGTTAATTACTTAGTTTCTAAATATCCCCAAAATATTGCAAGTGATATTGATACTGGTAAAATTGGGCTTCAATTTGGCTCAATGAACAAAGAAGTAAAAAAAGTTATGATTGCTTTAGATGGTTCTTTAAAAGTAATAGAAGAAGCAGCCGAAAAGAATGTTGATTTAATTATTCTTCATCATCCTTTATTATTTTATCCAATCATTAATTTAAATTATGATAGCCCTCTTGGAAGAAAATTAAAATTATTATTATCTAATAATATTAATGTTTTTTCTATGCATACTAATTTTGATGTTGCAAACGGTGGTATGAATGAAATACTTGCAAATATTCTTAAACTAAAAAACATTAGAATGGTACACTCTGAAGTGTCAAAAGAGTCTTTAATCCGTGTTGGTGAAATAGAACCATTAAAACTAGCTGATTTTGCCAAAAAAGCAAGTGAAGTTTTTTCAGAAAACACTGTTAGATATGTTGGTCGCGCCGATAAAGAAATTAAAACTGTTGGTATTGTCGGAGGTGCTGGATCAAGTGAATTATTTACTGCCTTAAGAAATGGATGTGACTGTTTGATTACGGGTGAAGTTCATCATCACCAAGCATATGATGCTTTAGAAAACGGGATTGCTTTAGTAGAAGTAAGCCATAGTGTTGAACGTCATTTTGCAAGTGTTGTTAAAGAAGACCTTGAAAATAAATTTAATAATATTAATATTTTTGTAAGTGATAATAACATTAACCCATTTAATGGAATATAAAAATAAAAAAAGAGCTTAAAACAAGTGTTTTAAGCTTTCTTTTTTTAAAGAATAATTATTCTTCAACAATAGCGCCTACTGGACAAGCGTCTTGGCAAGCACCACAATCGATACATTGACTAGCGTCGATAACATAGATATCGCCTTCAGCAATGCAATCAACTGGACATTCACCAGCACAACTTCCGCAACCTAAGCATGCGTCTGTAATTAATCTTGGCATAAGTAGTACCTCCATAAATATTTGCGTCTTTAATTATAATACAAAAAAAGGTTAATTGCAAGAGTTTGGTTTTTGTTTTTTCTTTTTGCTTGAAAATGTATCGATTATTTGATATAATTTTATATGAATTTAGGAGGTATTTTATGTTACAAGTTGATTGGTATTGGTTATTAATCGTAGGATTTGTTTGTCTTGCAATTGGTGCAGTAGTTGGTTTATTGGTAATGAGAGCAATTTTCAATAAACAATTAAAAGACAATCCACCTATTAATCGTAACATGATTCGTGCAATGTTTATGCAAATGGGTCGTAAACCATCTGAAAAAGACATTACAAGAGTTATGGAAGCTATGGGTCAACATAGTCCTGAAAATAAAAACAAAAAAGAAAAAAAAGCTGTTAAAGCTGAAAAGAAAGAAGCAAAAAAAGCAAAATAAAAAAGTAACTAGCATCATGAATTGCCATGTTGTTAGTTACTTTTTTTCTTTTTTAATTTTCTTTTTAAAATCTCGATTAAATCAGTTTTATTTTCTTGTTTCTTAAAAATCTTAACAATATTTTTCCTATGCATAATTATGATAAAAATCAAAAGAACAAATACGCAAGCAACAAAAATCCAGTCGATTACACCAAGGGCAGCAGTTCCAGTGAAAAGCTCACTAAAGGTGTGATGTGCTTTTGGTTTAAAGAACGAACAAATAAATGCGGTAAAAATTCCTAAGATTGATGAAAGAGAAACATATTTTGAAATTAGAAGTACAATGAAAAATACAGATATTGCGATAACGAATATTAAAGGGCAGTATACCATTGCAATACCGGCGCTACATGCAATTCCCTTGCCACCTTTAAAATCTGCAAATATAGGGAATGCGTGTCCTACAACCGCAACAAGACCATAAATTACAGGATGAATTTCAATTATCATCCAGTCTGCTTGATAGTCAAGTAATCCAGATGAAAATAAAGATACAACAACAGCAGCTTTTAATGCATCAAGAATAAATACAATAAGTGCCCAGCGTAAACCTAAAACACGAAGTGTATTTGTTGTACCCATATTTTTGCTACCATATTCCCTGATATCAATACCTTTAAATACTTTTCCGATAATTAAGGCAGATGGAATAGATCCTAATAAATATGATGTAATTAATAATAAAATTGGAACAATTATACCAATTACTCCCATTTACTACACCTCTTTTCGTGTTAATATTATACCAAAAAATGCCTTATTTTACTACTGTTTTGCAAAGGAAAAAATTATTAAGAAAGGAAGAAGTCAAATGGCAAGAAATAGCAAAATATATAACTAAAATCTAAAAAAATAATTATTTTAGTTGCAATAAAAAAGTGCTTATGTTATAATAAGATTTAGAAATAGCCAAAAATTTATATGAATGGAGTGATACTATGGCGAAAAATGTAAATTCATACAATGAAGATTCGATTCAAGTCTTACAGGGACTTGATGCTGTTAGAAAAAGACCTGGGATGTATATTGGGTCAACTGATGCAAAAGGTTTACATCACCTTGTATGGGAAATTGTCGACAATGCAATTGACGAAGCTTTATCTGGTTATGGTGACAAAATTATTGTTAACATTCATATTGATAATAGTATTGAAGTAATTGACAATGGTCGTGGTATTCCTACTGGGATGCATAAAACTGAACATCTTCCAACTCCACAAGTTATCTTTAACACACTTCATGCCGGTGGTAAATTTGATGAAGCTGGCGGCTATAAAGTATCGGGTGGTTTACACGGTGTTGGTTCATCAGTAGTTAATGCATTAAGTGAATGGTTAGAATTAACAATTCATAGAGATGGAAAAATTTATCATCAAGTATTTAAAAATGGTGGTAAAATCATCGAAAAACCTAAAAACTTAGGTGATACAAAAAGAACTGGTTCAGCTATTAAATTTAAACCAGATCCTAAAATTTTCTCTTCTACAATTTTCGACTATAAAACCATTGCAACAAGACTTAAAGAATCTGCTTTCTTAATTAAAGGCTTATGTATTGAATTAAATGACTTAAGAACAAAGAAGTCTGTTTCTTATTTATTTCAAAATGGTTTAGTTGAGTTTATTAATTCTCTAACTCAAGGTAAAAATCCTCTTCATGATGCTCCTTTCTTCGTTGGTAATTCACAAGGTATTCAAGTTGAAGCTTCAATTCAATACTGCGAAAGTGCATATAATGAAAATATCTTATCATTTGTAAATAATATTCGTACACGTGATGGCGGTACACATGAAGTTGGCTTTAGAACAGCAATGACAAGAGCTATCAATGACCATGCACGTATGGTTGGTGCTTTAAAAGATAAAGATCCGAATTTAGATGGTGCTGATATTCGTGAAGGTTTAACAGCTGTTATTTCCATTCGTGTTCCGGAAAAACTTTTACAATTTGAAGGACAAACAAAAAATAAATTAGGAACTCCTGAAGCTAAACTTATCGTAGAACAAATTATCTATGATAATGTTAAAACTTTCCTAGCAGAACGTGGACAAATTGCTAACTCAATTATTTCTAAATCAATTAAAGCTGCAAAAGCAAAAGAAGCTGCTCGTAAGGCAAGAGATGATGTTAGAATGGGTAAACAAAAGATGGCTAAACCTGCTAACTTAATTGGTAAACTAGTTCCACCACAAACAAAAAATCCGCAATTAAATGAATTATTCATCGTCGAAGGTGATTCTGCCGGTGGTTCTGCAAAACTTGGACGTGACTCTAAGTTCCAAGCAATTCTTCCTTTACGTGGTAAAGTTTTAAATACTGCTAAAGTTAAACTTGAAGAAGTACTTAAAAATGAAGAATTAGTTTCATTAATTAATGCAATTGGTGCTGGTATTGGTTCTGACTTTGATTATACAAAGTCTAACTATCGTCGTATTATTATTATGACCGATGCCGATACCGATGGTGCACATATTCAAACATTATTACTTACTTTCTTCTTTAGATATATGCGTGAATTAATTGAAAATGGATATATTTATATCGCTACTCCACCGCTTTATAAAATTTCTTATAAAACAGGTCATGAATACGCATGGACAGATGAAGAGTTAAGAGAAAAAGTTAATAAATACAAAAACGTTCAAATTCAACGCTACAAAGGTCTTGGTGAAATGAACGCAACACAACTTAAAGAAACAACAATGGATCCAGCTAATCGTACTTTAATCCAAGTTGAAATTAGTGAAGTATCAGCTGCTGAAAAAGAAATGATGATTCTTATGGGAGATGATGTTGATCCACGTCGTGAATGGATTGAAACTAATGTAAGTTTTGATTTTGATGATAACTTTACTTTGGAGGATGTAGAACAATATGAATAAAAAACTATCTGATAAAATAAATCGTTTTGCAACCGAAATTGTAATTAAAGATAACTTTGAAAACATTATGGGTGAAAGATTTGGAAGATATTCTAAATATGTCATCCAAGAACGTGCATTACCAGATGTACGAGATGGGTTAAAACCTGTACAACGTCGTATTTTATTTGCAATGTTCAAAATTAAACTTTTATCTACAAAACCACATAAGAAATCTGCTCGTATTGTTGGGGACGTAATTGGTAAATATCACCCACATGGTGATACTGCAGTATATGATGCAATGGTCAGAATGTCTCAAGACTTTAAGATGAGACTTCCTTTAATCGACATGCACGGTAACAATGGTAGTATCGACGGTGACCCTGCAGCCGCAATGCGTTATACTGAAGCTCGTATGAGTAAGTATGCAGAAATGCTTTTACAAGATATTGATAAAAGAACTGTTGGTTTCATGCCTAACTTCGATGATGAAGAACTTGAACCAATTGTTTTACCAACAAAATTTCCAAACGTTTTAGTAAATGGCGCAACAGGTATTGCTGCTGGTTATGCAACTGATATTCCACCTCACAATCCAATTGAAATTTTAGATGCATTAATTTACCGTATTGCAAATCCTAATTGCTCCCTTGATGAACTTTTAGAAATTGTTAAAGGACCTGACTTTCCAACAGGTGGTATTGTTTTAGAATCTGATGGATTAAAGAAAGCATACGAAACTGGTCGTGGCAAAGTAGTAGTTAGATCACGTGCAACAATTAATCGTGATAAAGCTGATCCACAAATCATCATTACAGAAATTCCATACGAAATTAATAAATCAACATTACTTCGCAAGATGAGTGAAGCAATTCAAGCAAAAGGTGTTGATGGTGTAAAAGCAATCAGAGATGAAACTGATTCAACTACAGGTCTTCGTATTGTAATTGATGTAAGACGTGATGTTAACCCTGAAAATATTTTAAGTTTCTTATATAAGAGTACTGATTTACAAACAAACTATAACTATAATGTAGTAGCAATTTCTCAAGGTCGTCCATATCATATGGGACTTATCGATATTTTAGATGCTTATATTGTTCATAGAAAAGAAGTTATGACAAACAAATGTAACTTTGAACTTGAAAAAGCATTAAAACGTGCAGAAATTGTTGAGGGGTTAATTGCAATGGTATCTATTTTAGATGCTGTTATTACAACAATTAAAAACTCGAAAAA
>CAJGCS010000019.1 GCA_904501965.1 uncultured Bacilli bacterium
CTTCTAATAGTTGTTCCACCTTCGCTAATAGCTTTTTTCAGTGTTTTCTTGCTTGCATCAATAATATTATTACAATCTTCTAAAGATAAGCTAGAACAAATACGAAGTGGGTGAAGTTTACTTAAGAAGCATACCTCATCAACATATATATTACCAAGACCTGCAATAATTGTTTGATCTAATAAAGCTGTTTTAATTGGAACTGCTTTATTTTTTATTTTTTCGTATAAATAGACACCATCTAATGATTCAGAATTCCCTTCAATTCCAAGTTTATTTAAAGAAGGATACTCCATTATCTTTTCAAAAGATGTTGTATTTAATAATGCCATCTTACCAAACTTTCTTGTATCATGGTATCTTAATGTTAAGTTATCACTAAAAGTAAAGACAACATGTTCATGTTTTTCAAGATAAACATTTGAATTTTTTATGAAAAACTTTCCTTCCATTCTAAGATGTGAAATTAAAGAACAGTTATCTAAAACAAATATCAAATATTTACCATATCGTAATATATCATTTATTTTTTGATCTATTAAAGTTTTTGAAAAAGTAACTTTATTAGTATTTTCTAGTATGTTTTCATAATATACATCTACTGACTTTATTACTTTTCCGATTATTTGATCTTTTAGTATTTGTCTTACCGTTTCTACTTCTGGTAATTCTGGCATATTAGCCTCCTATTTTAAGTCCCAAGTCTTTCCACTTTCTACTGAGACTTCTAATTTAACATTTAATTTAACTACATTTTCCATAACTTCTTTTAGAAGTGTTTTTACAACTTCTATTTCTTCTTTTACACAATCGATAATAAGTTCGTCATGTACTTGTGCAACAATCTTACTTTGAAGATTTAACTCTTCAATTTTTTTATCTACAGCTACCATTGCAAATTTAATAACATCGGCTGCAGTACCTTGAATTGGCGCATTCATTGCGGTACGTTTGCCAAATTCTCTTAACGTATGGTTACTACTTGCAATTTCTGGGATATATCTGCGTCTATTAAACATTGTTTTTGTATATCCATTTGTTTTTGCATTTTCAACTACTTCATCTAAAAATATACGAATTTCAGGATAAGCTTCATAATATCTATCAATAAAACGTTTTGCATCAATTGGTGAAATATGTAGTTCTTCGGCTAATCCCCAATCACTCATACCATAAACTATTCCAAAGTTAACGGCTTTTGCAACACGACGCATATCTTTATCAATCATTGCCTCAGGCAACTCAAATACTTTTGAAGCAGTAGATGTATGTAAGTCAACTCCACTATTAAACGCATCAAGCATAGCTTTACAATTTGACATATTTGCAAGAATACGAAGTTCAATTTGTGAATAATCGGCACTTACTAAAATTCCTTCTTCACTACTTGGGATAAATGCTGATCTTATTAGTCTACCATCTTCTGTACGTACTGGAATATTTTGAATATTTGGTTCTGTAGAAGATAGTCTACCAGTTAAAGTTAAAGCTTGCTTAAAAGTAGTACGAACTTTATCGTCAAAGTTAAGTTCATTCATAAGTCCAACAACATAAGTTGAGTGAAGTTTTGCATATTTTCGATACTCTAAAACTTTTCTTGGGACTTCATGTTTATAAGCAAGTTTTTCTAAGACTTCGGCATTAGTTGAATAACCTGTCTTAGTCTTCTTAGATGCAGTAAGTTTTAACTCTTCAAATAAAACAACACCAAGTTGTTTTGGAGAACTAATATTAAACTCATGGCCAACTAACATATATATTTCTTTTTCAAGTTCACAAAGTTTTTCTTCTAGTTCATACCCTATTTCTGAAAGACGTTTTTTATCAACTTTAAATCCATTTAGTTCTATCTTGGCAAGTACTTTTGCAAGTGGTACTTCTAAATCATAAAAGAGACTTAATTGATCATTTTTCTTTAAATCTTCTTCTACCTTAGATATAACTTCTTGTAAAAGGAAACATTTTTCACATGAATATTTTGCAAGTACATCTATACTTGGAACTTGATAAACAGACTTTTTGCCATAAATGTCATCAAGGTAAGGAAGTGAATTTTGAATAAATATTCCAAATAAATTATGTAAATCTTGATTTGGTAAACTTGGATTAATTACGTATGTTCCAAGAATAAAGTCAAATGCAAAATTTTTAATAAAGATATTTTCTTTTGCAAGAGCTACGTATGTTCTTTTAGTATCAACTGAGTAAAAAACATTATCGCTTTCTAAAACTTCTCTTACTATTTGTTTTGTAAGATACTCTTTTTCAAAATAGAAGCCTTCGTTATTTAAGAAAATAGCAATTCCTAAAAGAGCAGATTTATGATAATTTTCACCATCAAGTTCAACTTCTACTATAATTTTTTTATTCTCTTGCTTAACGAATATTTCCTTAAGTTTTTCTGTATCATTAATGTTTATTATTCCTTTAAAAGAAACATTTTCTTCAGTTGTGCTTTCACGATCTTCGTCTGATGTAGTATCTTCTTCATTCATCTTTTTAATAAATGAAGTGAATTCTACTCTTTCATAAAACTTTCTTAATTCCTCATATTTAGGTTTTTTTACAGCTAAATCTTCTAATTCAAGATCAAGCGGTATGTTACGAACAAGTGTTGCAAGATACTTTGTTTGAAGCGCAACTTCTTTATCTGTGATAAGTTTTTCTTTGATTTTTCCTTTAATATTTTCAACATTATCAAAGATATTTTCAAGTGTTTTATACTCTTCTAAAAGCTTTTGTGCTGTCTTTGGACCTACTCCAGAAACCCCTGGAAGGTTATCACTACTATCTCCAATTAACCCTTTATAGTCTGTTAATTGTGTATGTTCAATCCCCATTAATTCTTTAAAATTATGAATTGTATGATAGATAAGTTCCGATACACCAGACTTAGGACTTGCTACAGAAATCTTTTCTTCAACAAGTTGAAGCAAGTCTTTATCTTGAGAAATTACAATTACTTCATCTACTAAGTCCTTAAATTTATCAGCACAACTTCCAACTAAATCATCAGCTTCGAAATCATCACATTCAAGTTGTTTTATTCCTAAAACTTCAATATACTCTTTTACAAGAGGGATTTGCATTGCAAGCTCTTCAGGAAGTTTTGCACGGCCGCTCTTATACTCTGTATATTTTTGATGTCTGAAAGTCTTTTTACCTTTATCAAAAGCAATGAAAAGATAGTCTGGTTTTAGATCATGTTGAATTTTATTGATCATATTTGCAAGGCCATAAACAGCATTTGTATAAAGACCATTTTTTGTTTGCATTAAGTTTCCTGTATATGCTGTCGCATAATATGCTCTAAACATTAAATTATTTCCATCAATTAAAACTAATCTTTTCATAATTCACTCCTAATAATTTGTAAATATATTTTACCACAAAATCAAAAAAATTGATAGTATATAAAACAAAAATATGACAAATAATATTATATGAAAACATTAATTTACAAATACTTATCAATTATTTTTATATTTTCACTTATATTATTATTACCACTTAAGTCAAATGATACAATTATTCCAATATCAAAAACTTCTGATGAATATCTAATTTTAGTTAACAAAACAAATCCCTTAGATAAAAATTATATTCCAACTAATCTTATTGAAATCAACAATATCGATTATATTGAAAGAAAAAACGAGACAATGCAAATAAATTTAGATGTCTACTACTACCTAATTTTATTATTTGAGGAAGCACAAAAACATGATTTATGCTTAACTGTTTTTTCTGCTTATAGAAGTTATGAAAAACAAGAGAGTATTTGGAATAAAAATAAAGATGAACTATATGTTGCAAAACCAGGTTATAGTGAACATCAAACAGGACTTGCGGTTGACTTATCGAGAAGAGATATTGGTTTAACTAATAATTTCATGTATACAAAGGAATATGTTTTTTTAAAAAATAACGCACATAAATTTGGTTTTATTAATAGATATCCCGAAAATAAAATGTTAGTTACTGGTTATTTATTTGAACCTTGGCACTATCGTTTTGTCGGAATTTCACATGCAAAAGCAATATATGAAAATAATTTAACACTTGAAGAATATTTGTCCTAACCAATATAAATTTAAGTTCATATTATAAAGCAAAGGAGGTATACAATGTTTAATAATATGAATAATCAAAAAAGCGGTCAAAGAATATGGGGACCAATACTTGTCGGTGCAGCTATTGTTTCAGCTCCCTTTTGGATTGGCTTAAGCAAAAATAACAACAATAATAATTGTTGTTATCCGCCTTACTATCCACCATATTATCCGCCATATCAACCATATCCACAATACCCAAACTATCCTTATAATAACTATTACTAATTATTTCTTTTTTTACTATTTCTTTGTTTTAAATATCGATAATACTCATAAGGGTTATAATAATATGAATAATTAGGAGGTAACTTTATCGAATTATTAAAGTTACCTTTTTTGGGTTGGTCAAAAACAATGTTATTTTCATTTTCTTCTTCCTTATTATATATAACATTTTTTTCTTCTTCTATTGACTCTTTATTTTCTTCTAACACTTCATCTTTTATAATGTTTTCTTCATTTGATTCATATTTTGTTAAATCAATCTTAGGGTAGTAATCCTCAATAAAGGGTTCAATATCATTTAGTTCATCATTCATTGCATCAGAAATTTTTGGTAGTTTTATCCTTGTTCCCGGAATTAAATTATTCCATGAAGTAATATGTGTATTTAAGTCTTTTATCTCATTCTTTGTTAAATTATAAAGATTCATAATTGTTTCTATTTTATCGTTTGTTCTAACAATATGATAATTCATTTTTCCTCCTTAAAAAATCGTTGGATTACCAACGATTTAATTATCAACGATGAAATCTTCATTAATTTCACTTTCAAAATCATCAACGGATTCATATGGTTCACTACAACTATTAAATACTGTAACCATCATTTTTGTTTCACCTATAACTTCTACTAACACTTCAAATACAACCTCGATTTCAATTCCGTTTTCTGTGATTTTGGCATTTGTACATGTTGGCTGTTGTAGCACTCTTGCGATAACATCACATTGACTACCGATATTGTCACAAATTATTTCTCTAACTCTTACAGTTCCAGTGTAATTTGTGAATGCTTTTGCAACATCTGTTTTTGTATTATTATCATATGCATACCATACATCAATTTCAAAAGAACCATCTAAGTCAACTTTTTTCTCATTTAATGTTGCTTCAAACTGATGATTAATAATCCAACAGCCAAGAACACTAAAAGGAGCATTAATTGGTTTTACAGTTTCACAAATTTTGAAGATTCTCTTTCCCTTTGCAATAACAGCTCTTGTAACTATTTCGCGAACTTCGTTCATTTATTATCCCTCCTCATTACTAGTATATTCAAATTGATAATAAATGTGACGACATTAAAAAGGGATATCGCCTAATAGATTTTATGCAAAATATGCTAATTTTAGAACTGTATATTATCAAATATTTAGACAATACTATTAGTACAAGGAGGAATTTTTATATGGAACAATATTTTAAACCAGGAACAGATAACCAAAAAGCTGGTAAATATGTAGAAGTTGGTCCAAATGGTGAAGCATTAGAAAATGGTCGTACATGTACTATCCAAAAAGGCGATCGTTTACCTGCAACTTCAGCTAAAGGCCACTGTTGGAAATATTCTGGCTCTAAAAAATAAAAGAAAAGTCATAAGATGGAATATGTAAATTCCTCTTATGACTTTTTTTATAGTTCTTCACCAAGCAAATGCCAAGAATAAGCTTTTATAATTTTTACTTTAACTAAATCCCCAACTTTTGCAGTTTTAGGAGTAAAATTAACAAGTTTATTATGTTCTGAATAACCACATAATAACTCTGGATTATTTTTACTTGGCCCTTCAACTAATACTTCAACTACTTGATTTTCAAAGCGCATTTGACCTTTTAAACTATGTGCATTAACAACATCATTTAATCTATTTAAACGATCATGTTTTTGTTCTTCTGTTAATAAGTTTTCATAATTAGCAGCTGGTGTTCCTTCACGTGGAGAATAAATAAATGTAAATGCTCCTTCAAATTCTACTTCTTTTACAAGTTCAA
The DNA here is from genome assembly GCA_904501965.1 of uncultured Bacilli bacterium. Lineage (GTDB taxonomy): Bacteria > Bacillota_I > Bacilli_A > ML615J-28 > CAG-313 > CAJGCS01. The sequence goes on from CAJGCS010000019.1 coordinate 6,110, forward strand.
CTGTATCTTGGAATTGTTCCTCAGTTTCACCAGGGAATGCAACAATAATATCAGTTGTAATACTAATTCCAGGAACATATTCTTTTAAAAGATTAATCTTTTCCATATATTCTTCTTTAGTATATTTTCTATTCATTCTCTTTAATACTTCATTGTTTCCTGATTGAACCGGTAAATGTAGATTTGGCATAATATTACCGCCAAGAGCCATCGCTTTTATAGTTGCAAGATCTAAATCTCTTGGATGAGATGTTGTATATCTTATACGTTTGATACTTGTTTTATTTAAATCTTCTAATAGATTCGCAAAACCATATTCACGATCTGTGAAGTCTTTACCATAAGCATTTACATTTTGGCCAAGTAATGTTACTTCAATATATCCTGCTTTTGCAAGAGCTTCTACTTCTTCTATGATGCTTTCTGGTTTTCTTGAACGTTCTTTACCTCTTGTATAAGGAACAATACAATAAGTACAGAATTCATCACAACCATACATAATATCTACCCATGCTTTTGCAAGATGATCTCTTTTTACAGGAATGTTTTCAACAATGTTTCCTTCGATTGATAAGACTTCTACTACCTTTTGACCGTTAAATGCATCATAAACATATTCAGGTAAAGAAGAAATATTATGAGTTCCGAATACTACTTTAACATAAGGAAAACTCTTTTTTAAACGACGAACTGTTTTTTCTTCTTGAGGCATGCAACCACAAATACCAATAATCATATCTGGTTTTTGTTTTAAGAACTTTTGGAATCTACCAAGTTCACCGAATACTCTTTCTTCAGCATTTTCTCTAATTGCACAAGTATTAAATAAAACAAAATCAGCTTCTGTTTCAATATCAGTTGCAATAAAACCTAAAGCTTCAAGAATACCTGCCATTTTTTCGCTATCAGATAAATTACCTTGACATCCATATGTTTTTAAATGATATTTTTTTCCTACACCAAAGTTTAAGTACTTAGGATTAATATCAAATATACTAAATTTAATTTCTTCTTTTCTTCTTTTTCTAGCATCTTTAATAGATGGTTCGATTAATTTGCTGTATGTATTATTACTCATATTACTTTCCTACAACTTTTCTACTATAATAATCTTCTCTTGTTATTGAATAAATAGCCGTATCAAATATTTTACCATCATATCTAATATAACCATTTCTTGCAATTCCCTCAAAAGTGAAGCCACATTTTTCACAAACTCTTTTTGATTGAATATTATCTGGAAAAATTTCAACTACTATACGTTTTAAAGATAAATATTCAAAACCATAAGCTATTATTTCATTTGATGCTTCTGGCACTATTCCTTGTCCCCAATATTTAGGATTTAAAGCATAACCAAGTTCTGCCTTATGTAGAGGAGTGTGATTATATAGTTCAATAGTACCAATCATCTTGTTTGTATTTTTTTCAACAATAGCCCATATTCCTATATCGTGGTTAGATTTAGGAGTAATTAAATTTCTAATGACAATAATTGTTTCTGAAACAGAATTATGTGGTTCCCAACCAGCTTGAGGCCCCACATAAGGTGTTCTTGAATATTCAAACATGTCATCCGCATCTAATACAGAAAGTGGTCTTAACATTAATCTTTCTGTATATAAAATAGGTGTTCTTGAATTTTCATTCACAAAAATCACATTCTTTCTTACTATTTAAAAAGTTGACAAAGAGGCTTTGCCAACTTTGCCAACTAAATGCGAGTTTCAACAATTAGTTTAATTGCTGTTTTTTCCTCTCCTTCAATTAGCACATCGCTAAATGCAGGAATACAAATTAGGTCTTTTCCTGACGGAGCAACATAGCCTCTAGCAATTGCAATGGCTTTAACAGCTTGATTTAATGAACCAGCCCCAATTGCTTGTACTTCAACACTTCTTTTTTCTCTAAATGCGTTTGCAAGTGCACCTGCAACAGAACTTGGTTTTGATTTTGATGATACTTTTAATACTTCCATCGTAGTATACCTCCTAGTAAAATTTAGGCCAGTGACCTATGTCACTATTGTATCATATGCACGATGTCGTATTTTGTTACTTTTTGCGTACGCTCATTAATTTCTACTATTAATCCACTAAACTGCTTTTTACCTTGTTCATATGGGATATGACGGGCAGGTTTACCTTCGATAAACTTGTTTTCAATGAAACTAGGATCAACACCAATTACACCATCAAGTGCACCAGTCATTCCTAAGTCTGTCATATACATAGTACCATTCGGTAAAATATGAGCATCATTTGTTTGAACATGTGTATGTGTCCCAACAACTATATTAACTCTTCCATCAAAATATAATCCATATGCAACTTTCTCAGAAGTAGCTTCTGCATGAAAATCACAAATATAGATATCGCTTTTAACTTCAGATAATAATTTTTCTGTTGTTTTAAAAGGACAAGCAAATGTTTCACTTTCATTCATAAATGTTTTCCCGATTAATTGGAAAACAGTAATAGTAATATCATTATATTTAAGTGTTACATACCCTTTACCAGGAGTACCTTCAGGATAATTTAGCGGTCTAATTAAATGGGTTTCATTATCAATAAATGTTAACACATTCTTATTTTGAAAACTATGATTTCCAAGTGTAACTACATCTACATGTCTTTCTCTTAAAAAACGATAATACTTTTCATTAATTCCTTTACCATGTGCAATGTTTTCACCATTTGCAACAATAAAGTTAATAGACTCTCTTTGTTTGATTTCTTGGAGTGCGTAGTCAAACATTTTTCTTCCGCTTATTCCAAAGATATCACCGACTAATAGTATTTTCATTAATATTAATTCTTTCTAACGAGCTACTTCTTGAGCTCGAGTTTCTCTGATTACTATTACTTTAATAGTACCAGGATAATTCATTGTTGATTCAATCTTAGTTTTTACATCACGAGCAAGTTTGTATGCTTCTGCATCTGTAATAACTTCAGGTTTAACAACGATACGAAGTTCACGGCCTGCTTGTAAAGCATATGCTTTTTCAACGCCTTTGAATTCGTTAGTAACTTCTTCAAGTTGTTGTAATCTCTTGATGTAGTTATCAAGTGATTCAGATCTTGCACCAGGACGAGCAGCTGATAAAGTATCGGCTGCAGCTACTAATACCGAAATAACATTATCAGGTTCAACTTCACCATGGTGAGATGCAATTGAGTTTAATACAACAGGATTTTCTCTAAATCTTGTTGCAATTTCAATACCAATTTCAACGTGGCTTCCTTCTTTTTCATGGTCTGTAGATTTACCAATATCATGTAATAAACCAGCACGGCGTGCAAGAATTTCATCTTCACCAATTTCCGCAGCAAGCTTACCAGCTAAGAAAGCAACTTCTTTAGAGTGTGCTAAAGCATTTTGTCCATAACTTGTTCTAAAGTATAATCTACCGATTAATTTAACTAAATCAGGATGTACTTTACCAATACCAGTTTCGAATACAGCTTTTTCGCCTTCTTCTCTAATTTCATTTTCAAGTTCTTTTGTACACTTGTTGTATACTTCTTCAATTCGTGGTGGTTGAATACGACCATCACTAATTAAGATTTCAAGAGTACGACGTGCAATTTCTCTTCTGATTGGATCAAAACAAGAAATAACAACAGTATCTGGTGTATCGTCAATAATTAAGTCAACGCCAGTAACAGCTTCGATTGCTCTAATGTTACGACCTTCTCTACCGATGATACGACCTTTCATTTCGTCGTTTGGAAGTGAAACAACAGAAACAGTTCTTTCTTGAATTGTTTCGTTTGCATATTGTTGAATAGCATTTGCAAGAATCATTTGTGATTTATGACCAGCTTCAGATCTAGCCTTTTCTGTTTCTTCTTTAACATATACTGCCATTTCCATATGCATTTCTTCTTCAAAATTTTTAAAGACAATTTCTCGAGCTTCTTCTTTTGATAAAGCAGCTACTTCCATTAGTTTTCTTTCTTGTTCTTCGATTAATTCACCAATCTTGTTATTACGTGCTTCAACTTCAGCTATACGTTTTTCCAATTTATCTTCTTTTGAAGATAATGCTTCTTCACGTTTATCTAAATTTAATGAACGATTTTCTAAGTTATTTTCACGACGTTCAAGCTTACTAGCTTCTTCTTGTAGTTCGCGTTTCTTTTCTTTAACTTCGGTACTATATTCGCTTTTTAATTTTTGAATTTCATCTTTTGCATCTGAAACAAGTTTTTCATATCTTGTTTTACCTTCAGCTTCAGCATCAACAATAATTTTCTTAGCGTCTTTCCCTAATTGTTCATATTTAGCTTCAACTTCTTCTTGTCCTTTTTTCTTACCTTTTGGAAAGAAAATAAAATAAGCAACTAAGCAGCCTACACTAACTCCGATAATTATAGCTATAATAATTGAAAGAATAACAAGGATTGACTCAACAACCGGATTAATTAATAAAAACATTTTTCCGTTCTCCTTTGTTATTATAATTATTTTGTATATGTAGAGTATTTAAAATACCAAATTCCTACATATACATTATACACTAAAATAAGACAAATGTCAAACCATTAAAGTTTTGTTTTTGTATCGCTTTAATTGATGATTTTGTTTAATTTTGTTATAATATTTTTGGTGATAATATGAGTGAAATTAAGTATCCAAATAGAATAATTAAAACTCCTTCAACTAATTTAATCAAGACAACTAATTCAAAAAAAGCTCGTCTTGGAGCAGACTTTGAAGAAATGATTAATGAAAGTAATAAATTCTACTTAAACAAAGGATTAGCAGCAATCTATAAAAAGCCAACTCCTATTCAAGTTGTATCCACAACATTCCCAAAAAGAAGTATGGCAAGGATTACTGAAGCATATTACAAAACTCCGTCTACAACTGACTATAATGGTGTATATGAAGGATACTATATTGACTTTGAGGCAAAATCATGCCACAGTAATAGTTTTCCTTTTTCTAAGATTTTCAAACATCAAGTTGAACATTTGAAGACAGTTCATAATCTTGGGGGAATTGCATTTTTATTAATCGAATTTCCAAATAAAGAAGAAATATTTTTACTTCCAGCTACTATGCTATTTAACTTATACGATTCAATGAATGAAGGAGGAAGAAAAAGTATTCCTTATGCATACTTTAAAGAAAATGCATATTTAATAAAAAGGGGTTACACTCCGCAAGTAGATTACTTAAAAGCAGTTGATTTGTTAATAAAAGAAAATAAAGCAAAACGAATATAAAACCGGAAAGTCTTCACGGATAATTTACCAAAAACCGCACAGGATAAAATAAATCCATCATGTACGAAAGTATTTGATGGATTTTTTTATTCGTTCGAACATCAATAATTACATCATAGATTTAAATTATTTGCGTATTGAAAATATGAATATTCCCACAACTACATTTACGAAGAAACGAAGAGAATCAATAACTTTAAGTGTATAAAAAAGATAACAAAAATTGCCCTCGTCTAAAAAAATAGCGAGCGCTATATATTATATTTTACATTAAATAACCGATTAGATATCATAATTTACCGATTAGAAAAAAAATGAATAATTCTTTACTTTTCTTTGTTATAATAATATCAGTAAATATAAAAGAAACGGAGGAAAAAGGAATGCAAGCTATAAAAACTACCGAGCTTGTCAAACAGTACAAAAAAATAACTGCCGTAGATAAACTTGATTTAGAAATACACGAAGGAGAATTATTTTCTTTACTTGGTGTAAATGGTGCAGGAAAGACTACGACAATCAAAATACTTTCCTGTCTAACACAACCAACAGCCGGAGAGGCCTTTGTGGGCGGTTACGACGTTACAAAAGAATCAAAACAAGTAAAACGTCTAATTAGCGTTTCTCCACAAGAAACTGCCATTGCACCGGGTCTTTCCGTAAAAGAAAATTTAGAGTTGATTTGCGGTATTCATGGATTTTCAAAAGAAAAAACCTCTGCAAAAATCGCAGAGTTGTCGGAACAATTTGCCCTGAAAGATATTTTGAACAGAAAAGCAGGTAAGTTATCAGGA
>CAJGCS010000020.1 GCA_904501965.1 uncultured Bacilli bacterium
TATCATCAAGATGCACTTGAATATATTCCTGGTGGTATGGATGTTGTTATTAGCGATATTGCAACACATGACTATGAAAATCCAAATTATACATCAGAATTATATGAAAAAGGGATTAGATACTTCCCATATCTTGCGATTGAGAAATATTTAGCACTTGATAAAGATCCGCTTTATATATATATAATTGATAATAATTTTTTCACAAAAACAGGAAGCGATATCTTTAAAGATTATTTAAAAGATAAAGCAACAATATTAAGTTTAATTGCTCTTCCAGAAAATTTCTTTATTAATAAAGAAGATGCAAAGTCTATTTTGATTTTATCTAAAAAAGATAGTGAAAAAAATGCGAAAAGCTCTGTCTTTATGCTACCTCAAATAGATAATAAAGACGCATTTATGAGAACTTTAGATGCAGTTATCGATCATATAAAAAAAGAAAAAGGGACTATTTAAAAAATAGTTTCTTTTTTTAATGGAAAAAAGAAATAGACAACTAAATATTTATGTGAGTAATATCAAAGGAGGATATATGAAAAAAATATTAATTGTCTTTTTAATAATAGTTTCTTTTTTATTTATTAATAACAAAAGTGTTTTTGCAAGTTCATCAGATAACATTAATAAACCCCTTATTTGCATGGTAGGACAAAACAACAGTAATCTTTTAGAATATGAAGGATATGAAATCATAAGTGGCAAAGTGGATTTTTATAATGTTGGAACATACTACATTACTTATTTAAATACTCTTACAAAGTCAACAGTTACAAAAAGAGTAGATGTAATAAGTGAAAATGAATTCAATAATGATATTTATTATCGATATAATGTTGATAAATATATTTCAACATCATCAGATGTTATTGATGCTTTGGAATATAAAGATTATACGTATGTTTTAGAAAGATGTATTGATAAAAATGACATTATTTTAACAAAGCTTGATAAAAACAAAATTATATTTTCAAAAGCAATTAGAACTAACATTGATATCACATTAAGAAATTTGGTTATTGATGATACAGGAATATATATTTTAGGAAATGTATATGTTGAAGGATATGGGATTGATATTTATGTAGGGAGTTATGACTTTGAAGGAAAGTTAGTCTTGGAAAATACATTTGGTGGAATTGGAATAGATAATGCCTATGATATGGTAATTAATGGAGACTATCTATTTGTCTATGGAGATACGACTTCAAGTAATGGAATATTTAGTGGTATAAGAAAAAACGAGGATAGCTTTATTCTTAAAATAAATAAGGATTTACTATTTTTAGAAGATAGTTATGTAAGTACACTTGCCTATAATAATACAATTAAGTTTGGTGTAATAGTAGATGATACTTTATATATGTTAGAACAGTATGTTGACGTTGATAAAGTATGTTATTTTATAAAAGTATTTAATCAGGATTTAAAAATAATATCGAATAAGCCTTTTATAAATGGATATAGTATTTCGTTTAACAAAATGAAAGTAGAAGAAGAAAGAATCTTCTTGATCGGTTATCAGTATAACTACATGATTGAAAAGTATGCATCAAGAATATATGAAATTGATTTAGAAGGAAATAGTAGTTTATTCTTCGAACATACAAATTATTCTATAGATAATAAACGAATTATTGATATAAACTTAAATAACACATATTATGAAATACTTTTAACTGATCTAACTACTCTTGAAAATGAAATTATAATTAAAGATAAAACAAATAATATTGATTTAGTAGTTAAGTGTAAATCAGGACAACCTCTACACTTTTTAGAAGGTAATACATATATATCTAAAGATAAAGAAATTGTAAAGTATATATGTATTTTAGATTCTTCAGATGTTTTCATTAATGGCACCTTAATAAAAGAATCGAGTAGTTCTATAATTCATAAAGAGGTAAAAACATTTGGAAAATACCGAAACGTATATATATACGAAACAAATGAAGTAACTTATGTAAAGTATAAAGATATATATGTTGAACCTAATTTGAGTTTTTTTAATAACGGTATATTTGATGTTGGGCTTACGCTAAACTTTAATGGAACTGGATATTTAAACGATGAATTAGTAATAAGTGGTTTTACTATAAATAATAGTGGTAAATATACATTCTTATTAGTTGGCGAAAATGATGAAAGAAGAACATATCAGTTTGAAGTGTGTGATATTAGTAGCATAGATTTTGAAACAAAGACTGATAATAAGCTATTAAATATTTCTATTAATAAAAAACAAAATGATACTTCTAATAATACCATTGAATTTAATAGTCATGATATAAACCAAGAAACAAAAACATATATGTATTGGCTATTATTAATACCTGCTATTTTATTAGTTCTTGGAATAATCCTAATAATGGTGAAAAAACATGGTAAGAAAAATAATTTACGTTAGTACACTAGTATTAATGCTTTTATTCATTTGTTCAAATGAAGTATATGCAAATAATGATGATTCTTCTTATAACTTTAATTTAGAAGAAGAATTAGATATACCTAATGAATATACAAATTTAGTTAAAGTATCTAGTAATATATCTATTTTTACAAGCAGTAACACTTTTACACTAGTTATTAATAATAATGAACTAATAATTAATGATACTTACATAAATTATATTTTACAAAAAGATATGATATATATAATAACAAGAAATAACTTATATATAATTAATATAAAACTGTTTAGTTATACAAAATACGAGACTAATATGATCATTGAGGATTTTGTTTATGATGATTATATATATCTTGTTGGAAATAAAAATAATAACCCATGCATTTGCATATTTGATGAAAGGGGTAATATTTTAAAGGAAAATGTAATTGTAGGAGATGGATTTGCAACCTATAAAAGTATTGAGAAAGTAAATGATCTTTTTTTAATAACTTGTTATAAAGATGCATTCTTCAAATGTGATGAATTTTATTGTGTTGGAAATATAGAACAAATGAAAAGTTTAGTATTAACAATTGACAAAGCTTTAGATATTCAAAGTATATATTATTTTAATGAAGGTTCAATGGTTGAGTCTATTAATTCTGTTTGTATAATGAATAATATTTTAGTAATATTAGAAACAAATGCTAAAGATTATTTATATGAATTTGACTTTGACTTAAATTTAGTATCCAAAGAAGATGTAACTAAAAAAGGATATAATGTATTTATAATTAAAAATAAACTAAACAGTAAATTATTGCTATATAAAAAAGATAAGTCTTTTTTCTTGAATTTAGATAATAATAAAATATTTGAGCTTAACAAACATCTTGTTTCTTTTTATGAATATGAAAAAGGAATTGCTTTTATATATGATAATAAATTAAACATTTTTAGTGAATATCATATAGATAAATTAAATACCCTTTATTTAGATAAAATAAATTATGATTATTTAAAAACAAATGATATAATAATTTCTTCCTTCTTTGAAAATGTAGATATATCTATTTTTAAAAGTGAACCATATTTTAGAACACAAATGAGTGGTAAATTTAATGTAACTTATGAAATTAAAAATACATTTGGTTCTTCGTATTTTATTAAAAGAGATGTTATCGTAAGAAACTTTGTTAATATAGTTGATAAAGGTATATATAATACAAATACAAAACTATCTTTTTTTGGTGATGCGTATTTAAATGATGAGTATATAACTAATGGATACAGCTTAAAAGAAGAAGGTGAATATATTCTTAAACTATATGATGTAAATGGATGTGAGAAGATATACACAATTGAAGTAGTAAGCGATTATTATAAAGATAATGATAATTATGTTATAGATACTGACTATGTTTTGAGGAAAAAGGATATGATTAATGTAGAATTTGATTTAACAAGTGATGATGTATTATATTTTATAGTAAATAATGAAAAATACTATGACTTTGTTATTGAAGAGAACCGTGCTATTTTAAATATTAATACAAGTGATAAATGGGGATATGAAAAGTTTGATATTAGTAAAGTAGTAACAAGTAATAAAGAAATTAGTATAAATAAAGAGTTTACGGTTCTTACTTTAAAAGATAAACCTGAAATTTCATTAAGCAGTAAAAAAGAAAATGATAAATATATTATTAGCCTAGACATTAAGGACTTTGATAATGCAATTATAGATATATTTCTAGAATCAAGTAACAAAAAAAATATGTATATGAAAAATAGTGATGGAGTATTAGATAATGGCATATTTTATGTCAAGTATGAGCTTGGGGATGGGTGCGTACATTCTGAAGAATTGTTTTTTGTAAAGGGGGATAATGTAAAATATTTTGTTGAGATAGATGAAAACAATGTAAATATAGTTTTAGAAGACAAATCTAATTTAGAAGAATTAATAATTAATAATGAAAACATCTATTTAAAAGAAAGTGATAATATAAATTTAATTATTATAATTGTTTCAATATGCTTAACATTACTTGTTTGTTGTTTCTATCTTGTATATTTTTTAAAAAATAGGTTAAAAAGGAAAAATATTAATCGTATATAAAATGTTTGAAAATAGTTTAAAAGTATGTTATACTAAATAATAGGAAAGAATGTATTTTTCAAATTTGATAGATGGAGGTGAATTTATGAGTAACGTGCCTTATATGCCACTTTATTTTAAAAGTGAGTATTCAATGTTGCATAGTGCTTGTAAACTAGCTCCATCTATTTCTTTAGCTAAAGAATATGGATTTAGTTCAATGGCATTAACAGACTTAAATGTAATGCATGGTGCATTAAAGTTCTATAATGAGTGTAATAAAAATAACATTAAACCAGTAATTGGATTACATATTGATTATGTTTATAATGATAGAGTAAGTTCGTTGTTAGTTTATGCGACAAACGCATTTGGATATAAGAACTTAATGAAGCTATCTAGTAAGTTAAAAATATCAGGAAAACCACTTGAACTAGAATATTTAACAAACTGTTCAATTGGATTAATAGCAGTAGTTCCAACATTTGAAAATATTATTGGATATTTTTTATCTAATAATCAATATAAAGAAGCGTTCTCACACTATTCATTCTTAAAAATGTCTTTTCCAAATATATATTTAGGGGTAACAAAGTTTACAAAAGAAGCGCGCGATGCTTTTGCAAATATATATAATTTTGCGAAAGAAAAGCAAATTGAGCTAGTTGAAGCATCACCAATAAGTTATTTACATATGGACGATGTAGATGTATATCAAACACTCTTATCAATATCTAATGGTGGTACTTTAGCAAATCTTTCAAAAAGTGAAGAACAACAATATTTAAGAACATATGAAGAATTAGAATTATATTATAAAGACTGCCCAGAGGTTTTAGAAAATACTATAAAAATTGCAAACAAGTGTAATGTTACACTTGGATTTGATGGATACTTATTACCTAAATATGATGATAATATTGATGCATCAACATATTTAAAAGAACTATGTTTAAAAGGGCTTAAAAAACGTCTTATTCAAAATAATATTAAAAACACACTTGAATATGAAAATCGTTTAATTTATGAACTTGACACAATTAAAGAAATGGGCTTTTGTGATTATTTCTTAATTGTTTGGGACTATGTTAAGTTTGCTAAGAAAAATGGTATCTTTGTAGGCCCTGGTAGAGGATCGGCCGCAGCTAGTCTTGTTAGTTATTCATTAGGTATAACTGATGTTGATCCACTTCGTTATGGACTTTTATTTGAAAGATTCTTAAACAAAGAGCGTATTACAATGCCAGATATTGATATAGACTTCCCAGATGACTCAAGAGACTTAGTTATTCAATATGTTGGTAGAAAATATGGTGAAAATAAAGTTGCACATATATCTACATTTGGTACATTTAAAATAAAACTTGCTATAAGAGATACCTCAAGAGTTCATAAAACAAGTGAGAATTCACTTAAACAAGTATTAAAAATTATTGATAAGTCAAATTATAGAACACTTTGTGATATAATCGAAAATTCCGATGAGTTACTTAGATTAATGAATGATTACGAAGAAATTGATAAACTATTAAATATTGCGAAAAAGCTTGAAGGTTTACCAAGAAATACCTCTACGCATGCTGCAGGTATTATTATTACAACTCATGATCTAGTAAATTACACTGCCTTAGATAATGGACTTGATGGCATATATCAAACTCAGTTTGAAGCAGGAGATTTAGAAGCTCTTGGTTTATTAAAAATGGACTTCTTAGGCTTAAGAAACTTAACCACAATAGATAAATGCGTTAAGCTTATTCAAAAAGATATTCCTTCATTTGTACTGCCTAAAGAATACAATGATCAAGAGGTTTTCAAAATGCTTGCAAGCGGAGATGTTGATGGTGTATTTCAATTAGAATCTGAAGGAATGAAGAAAACTTTAATAAACTTAAAGGTTTCAAAGTTTGACGATATTAACCATGCTCTTGCTTTATATAGACCTGGGCCAATGGATAGTATTCCAACATTTATCAAACGTAAGTTTGGCTTAGAAAAAGTTGAATATTATCATCCTGATTTAGAAAATATCTTAAAAGAAACATATGGTATGATTGTATATCAAGATCAAATTATGTTAATTGCAAATAAATTTGCAAAATATAGTTTGGGCGAGGCTGATGTATTAAGAAGAGCTGTAAGTAAAAAGAAAAAAGATGTCTTAGAAAAAGAAAGAATTAGATTTGTTGAATCTTCTGTAAAAGCAGGATATGATAAAGAAGTAGCAAATAATGTTTATGATTACATTGTTAAATTTGCAGATTATGGGTTTAACAAAGCCCACTCTGTTGCTTATGCACAAGTTGCTTATTTAACAGCATATTTGAAGAAACATTATTTTAGATATTATTTATCAGTTTTAATGAATGGTGTAATTGGTAGTGAAACTGATATTGTAAAATACTATCAAGCTGCTAGAAGAAAACAAATAGATGTTATAGGGCCTAATATTAATATTAGTTTAGACGAATTTAGTGTATATGAAAATAAAATTGTATTCCCACTAGCAGTTATCAAAGGTCTTGGATCTATTAAAACTGCAAGTATTCTCGAAGAGCGCAGTAAAAAAGAATTTAGTGATTATGAAGATTTTGTTTTAAGAACAAAATCGTTTATTCCATATGCTCTTTTAGAAAATATTATATATAGTGGTGCTTTAGATATATTCGGTATATCTAAAAAAGCTATGATTGATAATTATCAAACAATTATTGACAAAGAACAATTTAGTTTTGTTAAAACCCTTAACATTGAATTTACTGATGATGAATTTACATATGGTGAATTAATTAGTAAAGAAAAAGAAGTAATTGGAATTAATTTAAAATATAATTTCTTCCATCAATATCAAAACGTATATGTTCAAAAACGATTATTTAAGATTGCTGACTTAAAAGAAGGAATGTATATAAGAACTCTTGGCATGATTAAATATATTAGAAAAATACAAACTAAAAAAGGTGAATCAATGGCCTTTATAAGCATTGAAGATGAAAATAGTAAAATTGAAGGCACTCTATTTCCTAAAACATATGAATCTTTACCTAACCTTATTGTAGGAGAAGTTATAATTGTTGGCGGTAGAGTTCAAAAAAGAGAAGGACTTCAAATTATTGTCGATAGTATCGAGAAAGTGTAGGATAAAAATGGAACAAAAGATTTTAGAAAAAATTAGTCTTTGGGATAACCAAAATTTAGAAGCGAGTTTAAGAGAAGAATTAGAAAACTTAAAACAAGATGAAAAAGCTTTATATGATGCTTTTTATACTGACATTGCATTTGGAACAGGTGGTTTACGTGGTATCTTAGGTGTTGGTACAAATAGAATGAATATATATGTAGTAGCAAAAACAACACAAGGTTTTGTTAACTATATGATAGAAAAATATGAAAACATTAAAGAAATGGGCGTTGTAATTTCTTATGACTGTCGTAAGAATTCTGATGTTTTCTCAAAAGTAGCAGCAAACGTTATTGCATCAAATGGTATTAAAGTATATATCTTTGATTCACTTCGTTCAACACCAGAACTTAGTTTTGCGGTAAGACATTATAAAGCTGCAGGTGGTATTATGATTACAGCTAGCCATAACCCACCAATTTATAATGGTTATAAAGTATACGATCATGAAGGCTGTCAACTTGTACCAGAGCTTGCAGACTTATGTATTGCAAAAGTAAATGCTGTTGAAAATATGTTTGATTTAGTTGAAGCAAATTATGAACTTGCATTTAATAAAAACCTTGCAAATGGTATGATTAAAGTTCTTGGAAGAGAAACTGATAAAGAATATATTAAATTAGTAAATACAGTAAAAGTACAAGATGTTAAAAAAGATAACATTAAACTTGTTTATACTCCACTTCATGGTACTGGTACAGTATTTATGAAAGAACTACTTGAACAAAATGGATATAATATTATTCCTGTTGAAGAACAAATGGTTCCTGATGGTAATTTCTCAACACTTAAATCACCAAACCCCGAAGAAGCAAGTGCATTTGAGTATGCAATTAACTTAGGTAAAAAAGAAAATGCTGATATCTTAATTGCGACTGACCCTGATGCCGATAGAATGGGTATTGCAGCTAAGAACAAAGAAGGCGAATATGTATTATTAACAGGTAACCAAACAGGAGCAATCTTACTTGATTATCTTGCAAAATATAAACATACAGAAAAACAAAGAGTTGTTTATAATACAATTGTTACTTCTAACCTTGCAAAAGCTATTTGTGAACGTCATGGAATCGAACTTGTTCAAACATTAACTGGTTTTAAATTTATCGGTGAACAAGCAGCTTTAATTGAAGGTACTGATAAAGAATTCTTCTTTGGCTATGAAGAATCATATGGATACGTTATTAAAGACTTTGTAAGAGATAAAGATTCATTCCAAGCAACATTACTTCTTTGTGAAGTAGCATCTTTCTATAAAGAACAAGGTAAGACATTATATGATGTTTTATTTGATATCTTTGAAGAATATGGCTACTATATTGAAGGTGTTCATAACATTTCTTTAGTTGGTGCTGAAGGTAGTGCAAAGATTAATCAAATTATGACACACTTCCAACAAAATCCATTAACTACACTTGCAGGTAAAGAAATTGTTACAATTGAAGATTATCAAGATTCAATTAAATTAGAACATGGTGTTAAAAAAGCCTTAACACTTCCAAAATCATTTGTGCTTAAATATATATTTGAAGATGGCGGATGGTTTGTATTAAGACCATCAGGAACAGAACCTAAACTTAAAATATATGTTGCAATCAAAGGTAATACTTTAGAAGAAGCAAATGAACTTATTAAAAATGTTAAAGCTGAAGTATTAGCAATTATAGATCAAATTTAAGAGGTGTAAAATGAAAGTAGCATTAAATTATAAAAACGCAGTTTGTTGTGAAAAATGCTTATTTAAATATGAAGAAAAAGCACTAAATGCAATGCGTACATTACTAGAAGGCACTGGACCTGGTAATGATTTTATTGGTTGGGTAAAATATCCCAAAACTTATGACAAAGAAGAATTTGCACGTATTAAGAAAGCTGCAGAATTCATTAAAGAAAATGTTGATGTATTAGTAGTTATTGGTATTGGTGGATCTTACCTTGGTGCTAAAGCTGTAATTGAAGCTTTTAAGAATTATTTTCCAAAAGAAAAAGAATTAGAAATTATTTTTGTAGGTAATACATTATCTGCAACTTATACAAAAGAACTACTTAATTACTTAGAAAATAAGAAATTTGCAATTAATGTAATTTCAAAATCTGGTACTACAACTGAACCTGCAATTGCATTTAGATTATTTAAAGAACTTCTTACAAAACAAGAAGGTGCAAATGCAAGTAAATATATCTTTGCAACAACAGATGCTAAAAAAGGTGCTTTAAGAACTCTTGCAACATCTGAAGGATACGAAACATTTGTAGTTCCTGATGATGTAGGTGGTAGATATTCTTGGTTTACTGCAGTAGGACTTCTTCCAATTGCATGTGCAGGAATTGATATTGATAAATTAATGCATGGTGCTTCTGTTGCTTACGAGGAATTATCAACAGCTCCATTTGAAGATAACATTGCATTAAAATATGCAGCTATGAGACACCATTTATATCAAGAAGGAAAGAAAATAGAAGTACTAGTTTCTTATGAACCTAAACTTTCATTTATCAGTGAATGGTGGAAACAACTATACGGTGAATCAGAAGGAAAAGACCATAAAGGCTTATTCCCTGCAAGCTTAGTTTATTCAACAGATTTACACTCAATGGGACAATATGTTCAAGATGGTGAAAGAATTATGTTTGAAACTGTTTTAGAGGTAGTAGAACCTAAACATAATATTACATTAAAGAAAGAAGAAACTGATCTTGACGGACTTAACTATTTAGAAGGAACACTTCTAGAAAATGTTAATAAAAAAGCAATGCAAGGAACATTACTTGCTCACGTTGATGGTGGAGTTCCTAACATGGTTTTATCTATTGATAAAATAGAAGAAGAAACAATTGGATATCTATTATACTTCTTTATGTTTGCTTGTGGTGTATGCTGTTATATGCTTGATATTAATCCATTTAATCAACCTGGTGTAGAAGATTATAAAAAGAATATGTTTGCACTTCTAGGTAAACCTGGTTATGAAGAATTAAAGAAAGAGTTAGAAAATAGACTAAAATAAAACTACAACCAAGAACTTTTTGTTCTTGGTTTTTTATGATTTTTGCGATTACTCGAGTAAAGATCTAAGCGCAAAGGATTTAAGATAGAATAGTAACAAAAGAACTTGTTTTATTAATAAAGCAAGTTCTATTTTATTTTATTGAAAATTTAAGTAATCTATGATATAATATATATTAAGAAAAGGTGATTATATGGTTATTAAATATACATTATTAAAAGAAGATAAAAAATCAATGGCAAGACTTGGTACAGTTGAAACACCACACTCAACTTTTGAAACACCTTGTTTTATGCCAGTAGGTACACAAGCAACAGTAAAAACAATGTCAAAAGAAGAAATTGAAGCAACAGGTGCAGGAATTATTCTTTCGAATACATATCATTTATGGTGCCAACCAGGACATAAACTTATTGAAGAAGCAGGAGGCTTACATAAGTTTATGAATTGGGATCGTTCAATCTTAACAGATTCAGGAGGTTTTCAAGTGTTCTCACTTGCAAAACTTCGTGATATTACTGAAGAAGGCGTAACATTTAAGCATCATAAAAATGGTAAGAAGATGTTCTTATCACCAGAGATCGCAATGGAAATTCAAAATAGTTTAGGCAGTGATATTATGATGAGTTTTGATGAATGTCCTCCTTATCCTGCAACATATGAATATATGAAAAATTCTGTTGAAAGAACATTACGTTGGGCAAAACGCGGACTTGATGCTCATAAAAGAAAAGATGAACAAGGCTTGTTTGGGATTGTTCAAGGTGGTATTTACCAAGACCTTCGCGAACACTGTGCAAAGGAACTTGCTAAAATGCCATTTGATGGATATTCAATAGGTGGTCTTAGTGTAGGAGAACCTAAAGAACTTCAAAACGAAGTATTAAGTTATACCACTCCGCTTCTTCCAAAAGATAAACCAAGATATTTAATGGGTGTTGGTTCACCAGGTGCAATTTTAGATGGTGTTGAAAGAGGCGTTGACATGTTTGACTGTGTTTTACCTACTCGTATCGCAAGACATTCATGTGCAATGACTTCACACGGAAGAATGATTTTAAAAAACAAAGAATTCGAAAAAGACTTTACTCCACTTGACCCAGAATGTGATTGTTATACTTGTAAGAATTATACTCGTGCTTACTTACGTCATTTAGTTAAAGCTGATGAAATTTTAGGAGCAAGACTTATTTCAATTCATAATATTCATTTTTTACAAAATCTTATGCGAAATATAAGACAAGCTATTAAAGAAGATAGATTCTTAGAATTTAAAGAAGAATTCTATGAAAAATATGGCTTAA
>CAJGCS010000021.1 GCA_904501965.1 uncultured Bacilli bacterium
GAATTCTATCACTTCCAATAATTTCCTTTGCAAGTGTTGCAGATTGGAAAGTTGTTGATAAAGATGATCCAATACCAGTATAAATAATATGTGCTTCTTCATCTTCTTTCAATAGTTTTTTAAAAAACTCTACAAACTCACCTGGTGCAACAGCTGAAGTTTTTGGAAGTTTTCCTGAAGTTTCTACTTTTGCAAACATATTAGTTAAATCAATATCCACTCCATCTTTATATTCTTTATCCTCAAAATTAACATGTAATGGAATAACTCTAATATCATGTTCTTTAATTAATTCAGGGGATAAATCACATGAACTATCAGTTGCTATAATAATTTTATTACTCATTTTTCCTCCTAACCAAGCCATAATTCATTATTTTGGCCTATTAATTCTAATTCATTAATTAATACATCTCTAAATAATATACCTGTTGAAACAATATTTTCACCTTTTAAGAAAGGATTTGTAGTTTTATCAAAAATATAATCTATTGCAACAACAGAATAAACTTTTTCATCATTAATGAATTCACCATTTACATAATAATTACCATCTACATTTGTAAAATTACCAAACGCTACAACATCAGAAATAAGGAATGCTTGTTTTAATAATTTACCTGTTAAATCAACTGTTTTAACCGTATTATCAAAAGGCATAATTTGATAAACTCTACTAACTGTAATTAAAGTATTATTTTCAATTGGGAACGCACTTGCCCTTATACCACCAGAATTAATAAATGCAACATCAAATGATCCAAGATTTCTATTTGAATAATTAAATAAAGCTTTTACAGCCCATGATGTTCCACTTACTCTTGAAATATAAGTACCTGAAGTACATAAACCTCTTCCGAAAACAGGCGCATATTTTTCTTGAAGATTATTAACATAAGCTTCAATTTCTGCATCTTTAGCTCTACCAGAAGTCATTCTATAATTAACAACCGCAGATTCTACAACATCATCTGTTTCTTTATCATAAATTAATGTTGTTTGACCAACATATTCACCGCTCGAACTAGATTGAACAACAGGAACATATCTTTTTTCTTCACTGCGATAAATTCTTCTGTTTTCTAGATCATGTGTATGAGCATTTATAATAGCATCAACTTCATATTCACCAGTACCTTGTGCAAGTAAATTATTGATTGCAGTATTATCATCATGACAACATATAATTACTACATCCGCATTATCGATAGTTCTTGCTTTCTTAATATTCTCTTTAACAATTTCAAGCGGTTCTAAAAAAGTGTAATCAGCAATCATACTTGTCGCAATATCACTTGTTTGATCATAGCCAATGTAACCAATTACAGCTACTTTTAACCCAGATTTCTCTAGAATAGTATATTCATCTACGTAATTAGGTAAACCTTCTTTTGAATATTGGTAAATATTTGAACTAAGGAAAGGAAATTCAGCCTCACCATTTTCTAAATTACCATCACGATATTCAAGTACTTTATCTAAAGACCAGTCAAATTCATGATTGCCAATTGTCATTGCATCAAAGTCAAGCATATTCATAAAATTTACAACATCTAAGCCATAACCAATATTTGAAATAGCAGTACCTTGGAACATATCACCAGCAGCAAGCAAAATTGTTCCTTCTGGATTTTCTTTTTAACATCATTTACAAACTTCGCAATTCTAGCAGCTCCGCTTGCACCTTCGACTTCTTCTAATTGTCCATGAAAATCATTTATTGAAACAATTGAAAGTTTTACTTGTTTATTCTCAGGTTCATTTTGAGTATTATTTGTACAACCATATAAAAAAGTTATAAAAAATACTAAAAGGAACAATGATATACGTCTAATTAATTTATATTTCATTTAATCACCTATTTTATTTTACCATTTATTCGTAATTTTTTCAAGTCATTGAAACTAATTAAGCACGTTAGTTTCAATGAGAATTAATTATTTTTGCATTTTTATTGCAAATTTTCATGTTTTAATATATAATAATTAAGAATTATATGCACCCTTAGCTCAGTTGGTAGAGCAACAGACTCTTAATCTGTGGGTCCAGGGTTCGAGCCCCTGAGGGTGTACCATTTTTTAAAAAATTGGTTTGATACAAGTTGTCAAACTTTTTTTATTATATAATGAGGATACTATGAATTTACCAGAAGAAATAAAGACTATTGTAGATGGCTTAGAATTTATTACAGATAATATTGGGAGAAGTTCGGATAAAGTAATTATTTATGAAAATAAATATATACTAAAAATCTCAAAAGATATAACTAGTTTACAAGAAGAATACTTTAAAATTAATTGGTTAAACAAAAAACTACCTGTTTCAAAACCTATAAGTTTTATAGTTGAAAATAATTATGCATATTTTCTAAGATCTTATATCGAAGGTAAAACTTTAATTGATGAAGAATATTTAAATAATCCAATTAAATTGATTAACCTTATCAAAAAAGCAAATGATTTATTGAATAAAGTAAATAATTATAATTGCCCATTTAATTCAAAAGATAATTCAGGGTCAACTTTTATTCACGGAGATTTATGTTTACCTAATATTATTATCAAAAATGATGAAATTTCAGGTTTTATTGACTTAAATAATGCTGGTAACGGCGATAAATGGTACGATTTATCATGGCTTATATGGAGTTTTGAATATAATTTAAAAACAAGTAAATATACAAATCTTCTTCTAGATGAATTAAAAATTACTTTTGATGAAAGTAAATTTAATCAGTTTATACCAATAGAATATCGTACAAATCTAAAAAATAATTAAAAATTTAAAAAAATAAGAGAGTAAAACTACTCTCTTATTTTGCTTTTTGAATTTCATCGTATATTGTATCAACAAAATTATCTGATGTATCTTCTGTATAAGCCCAGCACATAATACCCATGCCATCAGTTTCTAAAGCATATTGATATTTAGCGGCAATAATTTCCTCAGATTCGTACGTAACAAATATTTTAGCGTATTCATTAAATAAATATGAACCTACAATTTGTCCTTTTGTATTATATTCAATATATTTTTTATATTGTGTACCTTTTAAAAGACGATCAATTGCATTATAGAATAAAGTACCACTAGCATGTGCTCCAGGAATGCCTTGAAGATAAGTAAGACTTGCATTTGCACCAAGTGCAGGATTATTTCCACTAAAAATAGTTCCAGAAACACTATATGATTTACCATAACCGGCTGAACCAATAATAATTTTATTTTTATCAAGCCCACGTGAAGTAAATACTTCAACACCATATTCTACACTAAAACCATAACCACCGTCATATGATGATTTATGAAGTGGTGATAAGTGTGTTGCTTTTGATGTATTATTTAGGTCATATGACATCATGTTTATGTAGTCAACATATTTATTTAAAGTTGCAAAGTCAAATCTATCAGATGCAGTTCCCCAAGATGTTGATGGAATAGCCGCGCTTAATAAATATGGTGAACCATTAGGATCTTGACGTACTTTCATTTCATTACGTAAGTCTCTCATTAATTTATTCATACTTACAGCAACAACTGGATAACTACTTGTAGATTCCCAGTCAATATCAACTCCATCAAAATTATATGTTTCTACAGCATCCATGATATTTTTAACAAATCTTGCTCTTTTAGCATCATCTTTTGTAACTTCAGTAAAATACATACTAGCTGTTGAACTTACCCCTGCAATACATAAGATAACTCGAACATCATTTGCTTTTAAAGCCATAAGATCATCAACAACATCATAATTTGCAAGTTTAATATTACCAGCTTCATCAAGGTTTGCGAAAGCATAATAAATAATATCTAGTGTTTCTTTTGCTTTTTCTGAGAATAAAGTTCCTTCACTTAAATAACGTTCACTGTATTTTGTATAGTTACTTAAAGCTGATGATTGGAAATATGTTGCAACTGGAGTTGAAGGCAAATCTTTAAATAAAACAGGATTTACTGTAATTTGTTTTGTAAGATTAATTACTTCACCATTTGCAAGTGTAATATTAGCAGTAACTGTTACATTTTGTTTACGGTGAGTTTGATGTACTTTTGATACTTTCGCATATCCTTCTTCGAAATAGAATAATTTTTCGTTAGAGCTTTCCCATTCAACTGTAAAATTCTCACCTTCTGTAATTATTAAATCTTTTGTATCTGATGTTGCAACATCACTAATACAATTTAATACATCACGAGGGTCAAAATTTTGGAATTCTTTAAGAGTATTTAAGACATACTCTATTTCTGATAATTTAATATAATTGCTAACTAATGATTTAGCACCATCAAGTAATTTATCATATTCAGCTCTTACTGCATTTACTTTATCAAAGTCATCTAAAGTTACGTCTTCTACAGCTGGAAGCATATCAATTAAATCAATCACAACTTTTGATGTAGAATTAATTAATTCTTCATATTCTAAATCTGCGATAAAAGATTTCGCAAGTTCAAATGTCATAATATTAGATATTTTGTTAACTGAAGTTTCTCTTAATTTAGATATTAATTCTTCAATATTTTCAATTAAATATTTATCTGATATCTTCAAAGATACAATACTAGGCAAATTATCAATTAAAGCTTCTATTTCTTCAATAATGTCTTCTTCATATTTTTCTTTTAAACGATTAATTTTTGTTTCTAAAGAAGTTAATTTACTAATATTTGTAATAAGTTTAACTTCATCATTATTTAATTTTTTTACTTCGTTTCTAGCATTTATAATTGCTTCTTCATCTTCTATAGTAACTTCTGTTAAAGATGGTAAATTTTCAATTAGTGTTTTAACAGCATTTACTTTTTCTTGATCAACTTTTGGTGTTTCAACAGGAGGATTTACATTTTCACCTGGTGTTTCGTCCGGAGTATTAGTACAACTAATTAAAAGAAAAGAAAAAATAAATATTACAATTAATGTTATAATTTTTTTCATATTTTCACCTCGGCATAATTATATCATATTTTTGATTAAATTTCTAGATATTTTATTTATATTTTATATTTTGCCTTATATTTGCTTTTTTCGAGTTTTTTTAGTATAATAATGTATAGTATTTTTTTAGGAGGGCATATGCGATTTAAACCAGATGTTTCGAGATATAAATATCCTGAGAAAACAGACCAACATATGATTGATGTTAAACATCAAGTAGATACAAATTTTGATGAAAACCATCGTTATTATAATAATACTTTTTGGTATCATGTACTTCGTTTCTTTGCAAATATAATTATAATTTTTATTTTACATCCTTTTATGTATTTTAGATATGGTGTAAAAGTTGAAGGCAAAGAAAATGTAAAAAAAGCTAAAAAGATTAAAGGATCTGTAATGACAATTTGTAATCATGTTTTTATGATGGACTATTTAGTCGTAAATAGAGCATTACGTCCAAAACTTGGTTATATAATGGCATGGCCAATTAATTTTGAAGGTCCAAATCGTCATTTTATAAAAGTTGTTGGTGGTGTTCCAATTCCAACTAAATTCAAAGCTTTACGTAAATTCGATGAAGCAATAGATAATATCATCAACGATGGTCATTGGTTACACGTTTATCCTGAAGGTTCAATGTGGTTTTATTATCCAAAAATAAGACCTTTAAAAAAAGGATGTTTTAAAATAGCATATAAACATAATATTCCTATTTTACCTATGGCTATTTCATATCGTCCTAGAAAAGGATTCTTTGCTTTATATAATAAAAAGGAACCTCTAGTAACAATTAGAGTTGGTGAACCAATATATATTGATCATAATTTAGAAAAGCATGATGCAATTTTTGATTTACAAAAAAGAGCAACTCATGAAATGCAAATATTAGCAGGAATTACTCCAGATGATCCAGATTACTTTACATTAGAAAGTTAAAAAAGCACTAAAGCATAAAAATGCTTTAGTGTATTTTTTTATTCAATTATATAAGCTATATTTCTCCATGTATTATTCATAACAGTTAATGAATAACGACATTCTACACTACTTACATTTGGATCATTACATACAATAGTAATGTTACCGTTATTATCAATTTCATAACCAATAGCAACAATTAAATGACCATTTGTATAATAGTTCTTCTTATCAGAGTTCATTTGTCCTTTTACACTTAATGCGCAAGGTCCAACTGTCGCAAGATGTTCAACAAGTTCGTTAATTGAATAGAAACGTGCAACATATGAATTATAACCATAAGCGCTCATTGCAACAGTATTATAAACCCAGTTACCATAAATTTTATTGCCGTAGTCACGAACAATTCCTGCAATATAACGATGTTCATATTCAGAATCAAATGAACTAAAGTTTTCACCTTTATATTTTAATAGCATTGTTGAAGATGTTGCACTACAAATTGAATTACCAATTGTTGGCACAACTTGTTGATATAATCTAGGTACTTCATGAATAACACTAGTTGGATATTTTGAAATATCAACTGGATATGAATAACCAGGAACTTCTAGTGCAAAGCTTACTAATGATAGTTTTGGTGTTGTATTAGCTGTTGTTCTTAAAACAACTTTAAACTTAATTGCATCAGCTTTTTTACTATTTAATACCATAACTTCATCAGTTGAAAGTTTAATTAATGAGTTAGTTTGATCATAACATGCATTTTGTAAACCAAGTCCCCATTCTTTATATGAAATATAATCACTCCATACGCCATTTACTCTTGCACAAACAAATAATTCAACAGTTGAAGTTGTTGAAGACACTGCAGCCCACGAAGCAACCAAACTTGTAAAACTTAATGTTTCAATAGCTTCAGATTCATATGAACCAACATTTGCACCAGCGCATAAAACAAGATAACCATCTTTTAATTCAACATTATTAAATTTTGAAGAATCATACGTATCAGCTTTTTTAATAACTAAATGATCTTTTTTAGCTTCTTCTTTTGGCATTAATTTAAGTTCAAATTCTTTTGACATACTTTCACTTCCTAAACTTACTATAACTTTTAAAGTAATTGATTCAATATTTTCATTATATGTATATTTACCATCATTTGTTAAGACACTTGTATTGCTTGATAACCACTGTGCATTTGTACCATAACCAAGTACTTCATTTAAAACTAAATCTGATGATAAGTTTTCATTAAAGTTTATATTGTCAATTACTATTTCTACTTTTTCTTTATCTGTCCATCCTTTAACAATGATATCAAAGTACTTTTGTATTTTAACACCATTATATGTAAACGTACCAGTTAATAAAACACTAACATCATCAGATAAACGATTAACTTTACCATCATTTGAAAGTGATGAACTTCTTGATGATGTCCAAGAAATTTGAATATTTTCAATTTCATTTGGTAAATTAATATCTTCAAATGTTTCAGTTGGAATATTAAGCTTTTCTGCAAGTTCATCAATTAGAATATAAATTGGATCAGCTTTAACATTTACATTAAATTCTTTTGTTCTTGTAATACCATCATATGAAATTGTCGCTTTTAAAGTAACAAGAACATCAACACTGTCCCTTTTAACAACACCTTTATTAGTTAAATGGTTTTTGTCAGTTGTTGACCATGAAATAACTAATCCTTTTGCATGTGTTGGAAGAGTGATGTTTTCTTCAGTTTCACTTGGAAGAACTATGCTATCAAATGCTTGTTTGATCGCATCTTCTGAATTAAGTTTTGCAACAATTGTTTTAAATTCTTTATTTAATGTAACACCATTATATGTAATACTTGCTATAAGTGTGACTTCATATTCATCTATCTTTTTATTTAAAGATCCATCTTTGTTAATTAAATCTTCACTACTAAATTGCCATGAAATATCATATCCATTAACACTTGAAGGAATATTATTTTCACTTTCTAATAATGAAGGAATTTCAATTTCATTCAATAAATTAAGTATTTTTTCTTCAACACTCAATTTTAGTACAACAACATTAAATTCTTTTGTTAAAGAAACTTCTTCTTTTGAAATTCGTGCCGTTAAAGTTACATTTTCATCACTAATACCTCTAATAATTTTTCCATCATTAGAAATAATTAATTCGTTATTTGAAGTCCAAACAATATCAAAGCCATCAATTGTATTTAGAAGGTTTAGATCTGTTGTAGTTTCCTTAGGTAAAGAGATTTTGTTTAGTGCATTATTAATATTTTTTTCTAATTCATTATTTGTATTATTACATGCAACTAATGTAAATACAAATAATAAAGAAACAATAATCAATGTTATTTTGTTTTTCATATTTCCATCCTTAATTTATATTTAATTTATTTTATCATATATCAAATAAAATTGCAAATATTAAAATTTAAAATAATATGTGTTAAATAAATTAGTTTAATGCTTGCATAATTATCAAAATTTTGATATAATATTAATGCTATCAAATGGCTCTGTAGCCAAGCGGTAAGGCGTGGGTCTGCAACACCCTGATCGCCGGTTCAAATCCGGCCGGAGCCTCCATTTGAACTTAACTGGTACTTTAAGTATCAGTTTTTTTATTATAAAAAAAGCCAACTTATAAAAGTTGACTTAATGATTTCATATCCTCAGGTAGTGGCGAATATACAGTCACTACTTTTTTCTTTATTGGATGTACAAATGTTAATGATTGACAATGTAACATTACTCTATCATTTTTTATTTTACTGCCATAAAGTGTATCTCCTACAAGTGGAGTACCTATTGATGAAAAATGTACTCTTATTTGATGAGTTCTACCAGTTATTAAAGTTGCTTCAACAAGCGATATTTTATTATTTGTTTTTAGCAATTTAAATTTTGTAATAGCAGGTTTTCCATTTTTACAAGCTACCATTTTTCCATTAATATGTCGATCTTTCCCAATGTTTTTATCAATTATACCCTCTTGTTCAATTATACCATTTACACACGCAACATATTTTTTTGTTATTTCATTATTTTCAAACATTTTTGAAAAACAAGCTGCAGTAATAACATCTTTTGCAAAAAGTAAGCATCCTGTAGTATCCGTATCTAATCTATGTACAGGAATTACATTGCATTTCTTTTTATATGACTTAAAATAATATGTTAAATAATTAATAACTGAGTCTTTTTCGTCATCAATATCATAAATTATATGCTTAGATGGCTTTTCAACAACAATAAAGTATTCATCTTCATAAAGAACAGTTAAATTAAACTCGACACTTCGATATTTTTTTACATCAAAAATAGATAAATCAAGTTCAAATAAATCATTTAATAATAAAGTATCTGTTCTTTCAGATGATTGTTTATTTATATAACAAAGATTATTAAGGAGTAGTTGCTTTCTTCTAGGAAGTGATATCCCAAGTTTTTCTAACATATTTTCTACGGTTAAATTTGCATAATTTTCATCGATTATTACTTTAAACATACTTCCTCCAAATAAATTATTCTGTTTGGAAATTAACAACTACGTTTGTTGCATTTTCAAAATGTAAATAAGTTAAATTGATTATTTCAATAGCACTTGTTGCGCTTTCTTCTTCAGTGTGAACATAAACCTCGACACCATCACTTGTAGAATGTACAAAAGCATCAAGATAACCCATATTAATAACTTCTATTTCTAATAGTACTTCTTTTTCTGTTAAATCGGAAATAGCATTTTTTTGAGCTAAGGCAAGTTGTTTACTTGCAATTGTTGCATTATCATCTGCTAATATTAAATCCCAACCAGCAACTTCTGTTGCACGTTGCTCTGAAACTGCATCACGAAGCTCGGAAAATATACTAGTTTCAAGAACAACCTCATTTGTAGGTTCATTATTGTCTTTACTACTTAATGGCGACTTGACAAACCATACTGCAAGCATAATAACAAATGTAAATGCGATTAGCCAAACTTGTTTTTTTTGTAAAAATTTAAATTTCATAATTTAATCCTCCTGATATATTCATAAAAATATATGAGGAGGATTTTAATTTTATTACCCGATTACAGAATAATCTTCATCAATTTTTTTGAATTCAACTTTTTTAGCTTCAACAGGTTCATCTTGTTTTGGTTCGTCAGGTGTATTTGTACTATCTTCATCTTTCTTATCTTTTTCAATACGAACTGTAATTTGATAAATAACAAAGATATAATACCATAACATCATTAATAAGCCTGCAAATAATAAAATTGGTGAATATAAAATATTTACAAACCAACCAGCTATAAAGAAAATTATTGCAAGATAGAATTCAATAATAGACATAATATTTAAATATGATTTAAACTTGGTCATACCACGTTTACGTGTAAATAACCATGCAAACAATGTAAATAGTAGTGGAATTAAAATAAATACAACTAAATTAATTAGCATTAATATTGCTTTATTACCATCAACTGTCGCAAGTACATGTGTTTCATGAACTGAAATAATAAATGATTTTAAAGAACTATTAATTAATTCAAATTTAAAGCCTGTTCCTTTACTATAACTTAATAAATACTCATAGATTAATCCATTATATAAACAACTTTCAACGTCATTTTTAATTTCTTCATTTTCACCAATCATTCCAAGACGTGGCATTGGTTTAATTTTATATTCTTTACCATCAACAACTACTTTTATTTCTTCTTTGCTTGTTGTAGTCTCACTCCAGTTGCTAGAGTTATAACTATATTTATAAGGATCATCTTCACTTGCATATGTACTTAAAACTAATTCATCTGATGTTAAATCCTCATTAATTTTAGGTAAATAATATACATTTTCAACCTTTGTATCAGAACCAAGTAATGAATCAAAGATGTTTGCATCTTCTTTTTTAACTCTATGAGTTATTGAGAATATTTCAACTGTTTCCTTATATTCTTCACCAGATAATTCCTCACCTAAATCATATACGCGATAAAGAATGTCTTTTGTAAAAACATAAAGCATATAAACAGTGTTTTCTTTTCGATTAGCACGATTATAATAGATATAATCACTAACATTAAAATCAATAACACGTTCTACTTTAGGTTCACTTTCATTTGGATCTGAAGTTTCAACTGTTTTTTCAAAAACCATTGTAACTTCATATGTTAGATCATTTGCTTTTAGCTTTTCTGTAAATACGCCATTAGAGCCCTCAGGAAGTTTAAAAGTAGCTTCATAGTTATTTGTTTCTTTATTTCTCTCACAAGTAACTTTAACGTCCTTAATGCCTATTTCATTATCTGTTATTGCCTCGTAATCTCCAAATTTAATTTCATCTTCTGCATAGCTTTTCATACGAGCATTGTTTGAAAATACTGATGCAATAAAGCTAAATAAGATTAAAAGCAATGTTATAAAAATACTCATATCTTTAAACCTTACCATGCGATGAGGAATGATTAAAGATAATAAAAAGTCTTTAAATTTTTTCATAAACCATCCTATTTTATATAATAGATTAATGAATTAAAATAAGCATCGTTTGCTTTCTTAATGTCACAATCAATTAATATTTCTTTATAATTTTTTATTATATATTGGTAAATTGCAGTATTAATACCTTGTGGGTATTTAACAAGCATTAAATATTCATCATTATGAATATAGATACTATTTGCAAGGTCAAGCAAATATAATGTAAAGTTGTTAAAATAAATTGAACTATCAACAATTACATACATTCCCTTAGTACGTAATTTTGATATTCCTTTTTCTAACAAATCAATATTTGTTTTATCAATTGAAGGAATAAAAACAAATACTTTAAGTTCTTTATCAATGTTTTGTAAACTCTCTAAAGCTTGAAATATCTTTTTGCTACTAAACATTGATGGAATTACAGGGATAATATATCCAGATTTACTTTCTTTTATAAGTCCTTTAATAAA
>CAJGCS010000022.1 GCA_904501965.1 uncultured Bacilli bacterium
AACTTGAACAAAAAATTCAAAGAAATGCATCTCAAATTGATAATTACTTAGAACAAAGAGTTATGGTACTTGAAAACTGTGCCAAACTTATTGATAGAGCAGTAAGTCTTGATAAAGAAACATTCACATCTATCGCAAAACATCGTAGTGGTGATCAAGATGAAATAAGAAACGAAATCAGTAGTGAAATTGATACACTTTCAAGAAGTATTAATGTCGCTGTTGAAAACTACCCTGAACTTAAAGCTCACGAAGAAATTCAAGAAGCAATGAAACAAAACATGTACTTACAACGTGAAATTACTGCAGCTCGTGAATTATACAACGATACAGTAAATGAATGGAATAAAGATATTTTTGCATGGCCAACAAAAATGATTGTTGCAAGCAAAAATGGCTATACTACAAGAATTCCTTTTGTTGCATCAAAAGAAATTAAAGAAAAAGCAAAAAGTGTATTCTTCTAATAACCTGGCTTAGGCCAGGTTTTTTGCAACTTCTAGTTGCATAAAAAAGTTACATTTTCAATCAATTAGTTATAGACAAATTAGTAAATTTATATTATAATTTTGGTGAGGTGAAAACAATGCTTAAAGAAAAACTTTATGAATTAAGAAAAAGCAAAAATATTTCCCAAGAAGAATTTGCTGAAATTGTAAACACTACAAGACAAGCAGTATCAAAATGGGAACGTGGTGAAGCTGAACCAGACATTAATAAACTAATCACTATTTCAAAATATTATAATGTTTCAATAGATTATTTATTAGATTATGAAATAAACATAGAAGATCCTAATGAATATATATCTAAACTTCAAAATGCAGTTGATAATTGTATTTACAATATAGATAACGAAGAAGTAAAACTATGGGTAAATAAATATCCAAATAATGAAGAAATACTTAGACTTAGTGCAAATTACTTACTTGTTACAAGCCTTGAACAAGAAAAAAAAGAAGAGTTAGAAAATGTAATAAAATACTTAAAAAAGCTAATGACTATTAAGAAAACAAAAAACGATTCATTATATGAAATAGAAAATATTAAACATACAATTGCAGAAATATATATTATGCTTAAAAAGTTTGATGAAGCTAAAAAGTACATAAATGTAAATTTTGAAGAAAATGAAATTTTATATGCAAGATGTTGTCTTGAGTCAGGAAACTATAAAGAATCACTTGATATATTACTTGAAAACTACATCAAAACAATATCAATTACATTAAATAATACATGTTTACAACTTTCAAACTTAATCAATCTAAAAAAATACAACGAAACATATATTATGTGTGATTGGACAATAGGTTACGTAGAATCGTTAATAGAAAGCAATAGTATTTTAAATAGATATATATGCGTATGTTTATTTGTAAAAATAGTTTTAGCAAAAGTATTGAAAAAATCTTTCGCTCTAGACTTAACAAAACTTAAAGCATTAATTAATAACGTTAATGATCTTGATACAACGACAAATTCCATTAAAGTATATTTTGGCTCAAAGGGTATGTTCTATTTCCCTAATGACCAATTATTTGAATTTTTAGAAAAAGTATTTGAACTATTTGACGAAAGTAATAATTCAGATATCATGAATCTATATAAAAGATATAAGGAGACAGCGTAATGAAAAAAGAATTATTAAGAAAAAACAAACTTAACTTTACAATGTTACTAATATGTGCTTTTGCAGAAACTGGTGTTTGGATTGGAATATCATTAATACTTGAGAAAGTATTATTTGTTGCAACATCAGATGACATAAACGGATTATATACTCAATTGATAAATGGCTTAGTCTTATTTTTGATTACTACTATTTGTCTTGTAGTTAATATTATAGTTAAACCAAAATTTCAAAAAAGAGCAATTAAACAATATAAAAATATGATTTATCAAAAATTAATTGATAAAAGCATTGAAAACTTCAATGACTACGAAACATCTGTATATATATCAGCTCTAACAAATGATGTAAAATACATAGAAGAAAAATATCTATTTAGTATATTTACCATTATTACGAAATCAACAATGTTTATATCAGCACTTGTTGTTATGATTATATATAGTCCGTTACTTACACTAATTTCATGTGTACTATCAATTGCACCACTTTTAATTAGTTTAATTGTAGGTTCATTACTATCAAAAAGCGAAGAAAGAATAAGTGATGAAAATGGGAAATTCATGCATTTTGTTAAAGACAATCTATCAGGATTTTCAACAATTAAAGTATTTCAAATTGAAAAGAAAATAAAAGCTTTATTTGAAAAAAATAACGATAAATTAGAAACTTCAAAAGCAAAGAAAACAAGAGTCATTACAATACTTGAACTACTCCAAGCACTATCACAACTTATTGCACAACTTGGTGTATTCTTTATTGGCGCATATATGTGTATAAAAACAAATACATTAGAAGCATCAGTATTAATCTTATTTGTTCAACTTATGAATTATGTAATTGATCCGCTAGCAACCGTTCCAATGCTTATTTCTGAAAGAAAAGCAGCAACTCC
This sequence comes from uncultured Bacilli bacterium, assembly GCA_904501965.1. GTDB lineage: Bacteria > Bacillota_I > Bacilli_A > ML615J-28 > CAG-313 > CAJGCS01. Next base: position 2,529 of record CAJGCS010000022.1, read on the forward strand.
ATTATTTAAAAAGGTAGAAGAAATTCTTAAAAAGTGTCCTGAACCAGAAAAAGAAATGTTAGAGTTTAATGAAAGCATTAGTTTAAATAATGTTTCTTTATCATACGAAGAAAAGCAAATTTTAAAGGGAATAAACTTAAAGTTTGAAAAAGGAAAATCTTATGCAATTGTAGGCCCAAGTGGAAGTGGTAAAACAACACTATTAAACTTGCTTAGTGCAAGAATGAAAGAATATAGTGGATCAGTTTATTATGATAACATTGAATTAAAAGATGTATCTTTACAGTCTTTATATAATGAACTTTCATTTGTTGAACAAAATGTTTTCGTCTTTGATGATACAATCGAAAATAATGTAAAACTTTATTCAAAAGTAGAAGATGATATATATAAAGATATACTAAATAAGACATGTTTAAATATTCTTCTTGATGAAAAAGGAAATGAATATAAATGTGGCGAAAATGGTTCTGCTTTAAGCGGAGGCGAAAAGCAAAGAATATCAATTGCTAGGGCACTTCTAAAAAATACTAAGATTCTTCTTATGGATGAGGCTACATCAGCACTTGATGTTACTTTAACAAAGCAAGTTATGAACAACATATTAAATTTAAAAGATATGACAAAATTAGTAATAACACATAATTTAGATAGTACTATCTTATCAAAGTTTGATGAAATAATTGTTATGTCAGATGGTCATATAATAGAAACTGGAACATTTAGTGAATTAGTTAATAAAGAAGGCATGTTTGCTAAACTTCTAAATTTTAGTACTACTAACTAAATATTAGGAAGAAATCAAAAAATAAAAAATAAAGGATAACAACCAATATTGTTATCCTTTTTATTTTTTTATTAAAATCAGAAAAATTACCTTGAAATAAAATTTAACCTATGATATAATATAAATAGTTAAATAAAGAATTATTTAACAAATTATGGAGGAAAAAAATGAAGAAAGTATTATTAAGTTTATTATTAGCTTTCTGTGCTTTTTCTTTAATCGGATGTGGCACAACAGAAAGTTATGAAATCGCTATGGTTACTGACTATGGAGATATTACAGACCAATCTTTTAACCAAACAACTTGGGAAGCTGTTACTGATTATGCAAATGCACATGGTAAAACATATGCATACTATAAACCAGCTGGTGACTCAACTGCAGAAAGAGTTGCTAAAGTTGAACAAGCTATCGCTCAAGGCGCTAAAGTTGTTGTAATGCCTGGTTTCGCTTTTGCAGAAACTATTTATGAAGTTCAAGATGAATATCCTGAAGTTAAATTCATCGCTTTAGACGTTGCTGAAGGTGACGTATTTGGATGCTTCTATGTAGATCCTTATGCTGCTGAACCTGTATTAAAAGATGAAAACGATCAACCACACATCAGCTCTAACGTTGTTTGTGTAGTATTCCAAGAAGAAGAAGCTGGTTATTTAGCTGGTTATGCAGCTGTTATGAACGGTGAAACTAAACTTGGTTTCTTAGGCGGTATGGCTGTTCCTGCAGTTCAACGTTATGGTTACGGTTTCGTTCAAGGTGTTGCTGACGCTGCTGCTGAAAAAGGTGTTGAAGTTGAATTATGGTACATCTATGGTGGACAATTCTTCGGTGATGCTACAATCAAAGGTAAAATGGACACTTGGGTAGAACAAGGTTGTGAAACTATCTTTGCATGTGGTGGTGGTATCTTTACATCTGTATTAGATGCTATCGAAGGTAAAGCAAATTGCAAACTTATCGGTGTTGACACAGACCAAAGCAAATCATTACCTGGCAAACCTGTATTAACATCAGCTATGAAAGGTTTAACTGATGCTACTAAGACTTGTCTAGATGAATTCTATGGTTCTTGGACAGTTGGTGGTCAAGTAATCAACTACGGTTTAAAAACTAATACTTCTAAAGAATATGTTGGTTTACCAAGAGATACATGGTCAATGGAAGCATTCACTATTGCTCAATATGATGCAGTTCTTGCAGCTATCAGAAGTGGTGAAGTTCAAATTTCTGCTGACACTACTGCTAAATTAGAAGATTTAGCTAACGAATTCATTACATACAAAAATGAAGATTTAGGTGGATCAATTAAATAGTATTTACTAAAAAAAGGGAAAGTTGAAATTCAACTTTCTCTTTTATTTTTCTTTTATAGTTTTTTATTTTATTAAAAATATAAAATATGATATAATAAAATAAAGAAACAAAAGGTGGGGAAGAAGTTTATGAGTGAATATGTAATAGAAATGCGAAATATCACAAAGTCATTCTTTGGAAACGTTGCAAATGATAACATCACCCTTCAACTAAGAAAAGGAGAAATTCACGCTTTACTTGGTGAAAATGGTGCAGGTAAATCTACACTTATGAGTATTCTTTTTGGCTTATATCAAAAAGATAGTGGTGAGATTTATAAAGATGGTGAAAAAGTAGAAATTAATTCACCTAATGATGCGACTGCTTTACATATTGGTATGGTACATCAACATTTTAAACTTATTGATATTTTTACTGTACTTGACAATATTATTTTAGGTTCAGAACCAAATACAATTGGTTTTGTAAACAGAAGAAAAGCAGCTAAAAGAATTAAAGCATTATCAGAACAATATGGGTTAAATATTGATTTAAAAGCAAAAATAGAAGATATTACTGTAGGTATGCAACAAAGAGTAGAAATACTTAAGATGCTTTATCGAAATAATGATATCTTAATTTTTGATGAACCTACTGCTGTATTAACACCTCAAGAAATAGAAGAATTAATGAAGACAATGAAAAACCTTGTAAATGAAGGTAAGTCTGTATTATTCATAACTCATAAACTAAACGAAATTATGGCAGTTGCGGATAGATGTACTATTCTTAGAAAAGGCAAATGTATTGGTACTGTTGATATTAAAGATACTACAAAAGAAGAATTATCAGAAATGATGGTAGGTAGAAAAGTATCTTTCGTTGCTGATAAACCAGAAACTAAAGCAACTGACACTATTTTAAAAGTTAGAAATTTATCTGTTCAATCACAAATAAGCAAAAAATTAGCAGTTAAAAATGTATCATTTGAAGTAAAAGCTGGTGAAATAGTTTGTATAGCTGGTATTGATGGAAATGGTCAAACTGAACTTATCCATGGTATCACAGGACTTACAAAACTAAAATCAGGCAAAGTATATTTAAAGAAGAAAAATATAACAGATGCACCTATTAGAGAACGTTCTAAACATGGTATGAGTCATATTCCAGAAGATAGACAAAAACATGGTCTTGTTCTTGATTATACTTTAGAAGATAATATGATTCTTCAAAGCTATTGGGAAACAAAATTTGTAAACTTTGGTTTCTTAAGAAGAGATAGAATTCATTATTATGCAGAAAAGCTAACAGAACAATATGACGTAAGAAGCCTACAAGGTGTTAAATCAACATGTAGAGAAATGTCTGGTGGTAACCAACAAAAAGCAATTGTTGCTCGTGAAATAGATAAAGATCCGGATTTATTAATTGCAGTACAACCTACACGTGGTTTAGACGTAGGTGCAATTGAATACATCCATAAACAAATTATCGAACAAAGAAATAATGGTAAAGCGGTATTACTTGTTTCACTTGAACTTGATGAAGTAATGTCTTTATCGGATAGAATACTAGTAATGTATGAAGGTGAAATTGTTGGTGAACTTGATCCAAAAACAACTTCTACACAAGAACTTGGTTTATACATGGCTGGTGCAAAACGCCAAGGTAAGGAGGAAAACAAATAATGTTACTTTTAATTTTATTTATTGTTTTACTTGCCTTCCTTCTTAAAAAGAAACGTAATGTTGAAAACGTAAAGCAAAACATAATTGATGCTGCACGTGATGAAATGGAAGTTGTTAAGACAAAGAAACAATTCAATAAAGAGTGGTTTAAAGACTTCCTTAAATCAGAAGCATTTAAGAATATTCTTGCATCACTTGTGTGTGTTGTTTTAGGTTTATTAATTGGATTTATTGTAATTATTATTGTTAATGCACAAAACTCTCCAAAAGCTATTATGGCTATTTTAAAAGGCCCTCTTAATGCTGTTAAATGGAAGAAGAGTTTAGCAATCGTTATTTTTAAATCTGTTCCTTTATTATTATGTAGTTTATCAATCATCTTTGCATATAAATGTGGTTTATTTAATATAGGTGCTCCAGGTCAATATGTTATTGGTACAATGTTTGCACTTGTTGCTGCACACGCATTTGATGCCCCTTGGTATATATGTTTAGTACTAGCTGCAGTAGGTGGTGCTTTATGGGGTATTATTCCTGGTATATTTAAAGCATTCCTAAATGTAAATGAGGTAATAACATCTATTATGTTTAACTGGATTGGACTACATTTATTAAACTATGTAGCTGGTCCTGATATGGACTTGATGTACAATTTAACTCTTGCAGAGTGTAAAAAACTTCCTGTTGCTGCTAAACTTCCAACATTTGGAAGTGAAGCATTCTTTGATGGATCTTCGTTTGTAACAGTTGCTGTTCCAATTGCAATAGTACTTGTTATCGCATTATTAATTATCCTTTATAAAACAAAGTTCGGTTACGAAATCCGTGCTACAGGATTTAACAAAGATGCAGCTAAATATGCAGGTATGAATTACCGTAGAAATATTATTGTAACAATGGCAATTTCTGGTGCTTTAGCCGGTCTTGCTGCTGCTACATTCTACTTAACAGACTACGAAATTTACTCTGCTGTAAAACAAACTTCACTTCCTGCAATGGGCTTTAACGGTATTGCCGTTGCCTTCTTAGGATGCGTAAATCCAGTAGGCGCAATCTTCTCATCAATTCTAATTACATATATTGGCGTTGGTGGTAGCTATTTAGATACTACATACTATAGTTCAGAAATTGGAAACTTAATTTCTGCTATCATTATTTATTTATCTGCATTCTCATTAATCATTAAAACAATTATTGGGAAAATTTCCTTTAAGAAAAAAAGCAAAAAAGCTTTAAAAGAAGTAAAGGAGGCTGACAAATAATGACAGGATTAATTATTCAATACACATTAATTTTCGCAACAGTACTTTGTTTAGTAGCCCTTGGTGGGATGTTTTCTGAACGAAGTGGTGTTATCAATTTAGGTCTTGAAGGTATTATGGTAATTGGTGCATTAGCAGGTGCTATTACAACTGCACTTCTTACTAAATTCGGACTTCCTGTAATTATTAATGTTGCACTTTCAACAGTGGCTGCTATACTTGCAGGATGGCTTTATTCAATGCTTCTTGGTGTTGCATGTATTACATTTAAAGCTGACCAAACAATTACAGGTACTGCTCTTAATATTATGAGTACAGCTTTAGCAGTAGTAATTGCTAGAATGTACACTGGTACTCCTTCATCACAAATTCAATATGAACACTCAATCTTCATGTTACTTAAGAACTTTGAATTAAGTGTGTTCACAATTATCATGGCAATACTTGTTGTCGCAAGTTTTATCTTCTTATTCAAAACTAAATTTGGTATGCGCCTTATGGCATGTGGAGAAAAACCACAAGCTGCTGCTTCAGTTGGTATTAACGTATATCTTCAAAGATATATCGGTGTTAGTATCTCTGGTATTTTAGGTGGTTTAGGCGGTTTTGCATATATCGTTCAATCAGGTAACTATTGGGATTTTAAAAACGGTGTAGTTGGTCTTGGTTTCTTAGCACTAGCTGTTATGATCTTTGGTCAGTGGAAACCAGTTAAAATATTCCTTGCATCACTTGTATTTGGATTCTGTCAAACAATTGCCTTCTTATATCAAGGTATGTTTGGTATTCCACAATTTGTATACAAGATGTTACCATATGTTGTATGTATGATTGTACTTGCAGTAACATCAAAGAAATCCAGAGCTCCAAAGGCAGAAGGTATACCATACGACAAAGGACAAAGGTAAAAATAAAAATGAGGATTTATCCTCATTTTTTTACATATAAAAAAACTAATTGTGATATAATTAAGAAAACAGGAGGTCTATATGAATACATATGAAACAATACTTAAAAGAAGAAGTATAAGAAAATATAAAGATCAAAGCATTACGGATGAACAAATTGATATAATATTAAAAGCAGCCATGGCAGCACCAAGTGCAAGAAACGCACAACCTTGGGAATTTTATGTAATTAAAAATAAAGAAGTTCAAACAAAAATAAAAATGATTGCTAAAAACTATGATTTTAACTCAGATTTAATGATTGTTGTTTGTGGTAATAAAACAAGAACAATTACAAAGAATGATAACGACTTCTTTATCCAAGATGTATCTACAGCTACTGAAAATATTTTACTTACGTGCTGTGAACTTGGCCTTGGTACAGTTTGGTGTGGAATATTCCCGGTAGAAGAAAGAACAATTGCAATGAAAAATGTACTTGATTTAAGTGAAGAAATAATTCCTGTTGCACTTATTCACATAGGTTATCCAGACGAAGAAAAAGAATCTAGATCTCAGTATAAAGAAGAATATGTTCACTTTATTTAAAAAAACTGATTATAAAGTTAATACTTTATAATCAGCCTTTTTATTTTAGATATGTTTTATTAAACAAAGATAAACTTAAAAGAGTTTGTGAAGGAATATAAAATACCCAAGAAAAGTTAATTTTGTGATATATAATCTTATAAAGAATTGACCCATATGGAATATTAAAATAACTATCAAAATTACCAATACCTACAAAGATATCACAAAATACAAACATTAAAAATCCAATTGCAAGGATTAAGTTAAATCTTGAATCTTTAACAAGGATAAAAGAAAACACACAGTTAAGTACTAAATTTAAATAGTAAATAACAGAAACGACACTTAGGATATCAGTATTTTCAAGTAAAACAATATAGACTATGAGAACTCCAAGTATAGATACACTAAGTCTTACTATCAAATGAATAATATTTATAGTTTTACTCTTTGTATCAACAAAGATTCTTAACGCATAACACACTTGTGCAACTAAGAAAACTAAAACTCCTATTAAATAATTTTTATCAAGTATAACTAAATATATATCTGCAATTGAAGTAAAGAATAGTGCAAGCGCAGTAAATAAAAATCTTTTATTTAACTTAAAAAAAGCAAAAACACCAAAAAACGCAAGCAATACACAAATATAACAATATATATAATCTAAAGAATAACTTGAAGTATGAACTAGTATTGATAAAATAAGTTCACACATACAAAATATCAAGATATAAGCAAAATAGAATAAATTATTTTTAATACACTTCATAACTCACCTTTTTAAATATTATATGTATATTTTTTAAAAAAATCAAGTGTAATAGGTAAATTTTATTGTTAACAAATAAAAAAGAATTAGTAAATCAAATTGGTTGTCTTCCAAATCATATTTGTGAAAAAGGCGTAATGAAGAAAATTAAAGATATATATCCTTTTGCTAATATTGTTGCAATCGAGGGTTTAAATATATTTGCATTGAATTTGAAAGAAAATACAATTAATGATAAAATGAAAAAGATAAAAAAGTTTAATACAAAGGGCAGGTATATGAAAACTTTTAAAAAAGGATTAATAATTGTAATAACGAATATGTTAGCACTAATAATTTGTTTTAGTGCTACTTTTATAAAGCCAAATAAACCATTAATTGATATGGAACCTGTTTATGAAATAGTGTTTCCATTTTTACCAGATGCAAAAAACGGAGATGTATTAAAATTAGTCCAAAGTGGCTATAAAACAGTTAAAAACCTGGATAAAGAGGAGTTTTATTTATATTATAATCAAGCAAAAGTATTCGTAAAATACTTAGAAATTAGTGAATATCAAAAAGTATTTGAAATAAGAGATCACGTTGTTTCTGAAACAATAAGGATTTACGGAGCTAATAAAAGAGCAGAAGATAGTGATGCTTTTAGACATCTTTATTTAACTTCATTACTTGCACTTGAACTTAACGAAGAATTTTCGGTTGAACTTATGAAAGTTCATGAAATCAACAATCTTGATTCAATGGATGCTATAATGGATAACCATAACAATGAAGTTGCACTAAAGTTATATCATAAATGGTTAGAAGAATATAAACCAAGCGATAAATCAAAGTATCGAGAAAGCTTATCTGACTTTATGGCGCACTGTGTACAATATGGTGATATATATAATATCTTAAAGTTTGATAATGTTACAAAACCAACAAAACTTATTTATACATCAAAAAAAGTAACATCTACATATTCATATTCACTTCCATACGAAAAGGTTCACCTTACTCATAAGGCAGATCATTTTTCTGGAGACATGAACCAAAAAGAAATAGTTAACCTTGTTGAAAAACTAGGACATTCATTCGAAACTACAAAAACAAATTGTTTATGCCATGATAAAAAATACTTTATTTTATCACCTGGTGCATCAAATGGCACCTCATACCATGTTTATAAATTTAATGAAACTGTTAGTGAAGTAGAGATAAAACTATCAATTGTTAGTGAACTTACAAAAAAAGACTTTGCGGGTTTAGTTGCAACAATCGATTATCTAGACGAAAATAATGAATGGGTAACTTGTGTTAATCTACTTGATGTTTTAAAAACAAATACGAATTACGATAACCTTGAATCAATAAGAGTTACTTTCCCAAAGCATACATATGGATTTAGAATATATATATCAACAAATGATCTAAACTTTGGCGATGTATGCATTTGCGAAGGTGATGTTGATATTTTCTTTGATAAAAATAAATAATTAAATATGTCAGCTAATTTTAGCTGACATTTTTGTTATTTGTTTTTTATATACATAAATTATAAAAATATGATATAATATTAACAAATGAGGTAATTAAATATGAAACTATTAGAAAAAATGTTAAAAACACCATCTGTAAGTGGATCTGAACTACACTTTCAAAAAATGTTAATTGAAGAAATGAAAGATGTAGATGATTTTGTAATCACACATCATAGTTATAATGTTATTCATGGAATCAACAAAGAATCAAATGTTAAAGTAATGCTTCTTGCACATATTGATGAAATTGG
>CAJGCS010000023.1 GCA_904501965.1 uncultured Bacilli bacterium
TGATCTTTATCAGTTTGTTCCATAACTGGGTTGCCTTCATCATCAAGAACAACTTCACCAGTTTCAGGATCTAATTTAGCTTCCATTTTCTTATCAGGTGTAGTTTCACCTTCAACATATTTAACAAGTTTGCCATCAACATAGCAGAATAAAGGAGCAACTAAAGTTTCAGCAGCACCTTCAGTTCCTGGTTCTAAGAATGCAGCGTTACCTGTTGAACCACGGATTGCGCGACCTTCACCGTCGAATACTAATGTAGCTAAGTACATACGACCATCGTCAGCACCATCGCCTACGCGTTTGAATAATTCTTGCATATTGAATGTAATATCTTGTCCAGAAATATTAGTTGCCATATGTGATAATGATGGGTCAGCTGCGTTTCTGTTTTCGTAAGTTTTACCTTGATCGATTCTGTCTAAACGAACTTTACCTTCAGCATCAACATTGTAAACTAAAATATTTTTACCAGCGCCTGGAACTTGGTCATTACCATCCATGTGAGTTAATGAACCTGTAAAGTAAACTGCGTAATATTTACCAGTAGCTTTACCATCTACGTATTGAGCAATACGTAATTTAGTTTCGTTCCAAGGGTACATACGACCTGCACCTTGCCATTTTTCATCTGGTTTTTCTTCATTGTCATAATAATTAGGGAAAGTACTATAAATACTATCCATGATGTACATTGGAATTTCATCTTCAGCTAAAGTAGGGTCTTCTGTGAAAATTTTACTTTCAGCAGCAGAAACTTGAGCTTTAGTTAAAAAACCAAAACATGCTAAAGCGACTAACATTGTAGTCATAACAGCAAATGCTTTTTTCATAAATTTTCCTCCTATATGTTTTTTGAAAGCGTTTGTATCTTTATTATAACATAATCATATTTTTAATGCAAGCGTTTTACGAGAATTTGCCTAATTTTTTATTGGTAAATTATACTAATTACCACATATCAAAAAATAAGCTAAACCATTTCTTTTGGTTTAGCTTATTTAAAGTTAATTTATTTAATTTTTGCGTATGCTGCTTCGTCAATAATTACTGTACAATCAGGGTGATTATGTAAGATTGATGCAGGGAAATCAGTTGTAATTTCACCACTTAAAAGTCTTACTACTGTATCAGCTTTTCCACTTCCGCTGATTAACATTAAGATTTTCTTAGCTTGCATAATGTTATTAATACCCATAGTCATTGCATGTGTAGGTACTTCATCAATTGAATTAAAGAAACGTTTATTATCTTGGCGAGTTCCTTCTGCAAGTTTAACAACAAATGTTTCTTGATCAAATGGAGTTCCTGGTTCATTAAAACCAATATGTCCATTAGAACCAATTCCAAGTAATTGTAAATCAATTTCTACTTGATGTAATGCATCGTTATATTTTTTGCAATCAGCTTCTAAATCTTGACCTGATGCACTTGGAATATGAACATTAGCTTCATCCATATCTACATGATTAAATAATTGTTCATGCATGAAATAATAATAACTTTGTGGGTGTTCAATACTAATACCACAGTATTCATCTAGGTTATATGATGAAACATTTTTAAATGATAATGAACCTTCATTATGCATTTTAATAAGTTCTTGATATGTTCCAATTGGAGATGAACCAGTTGCAAGACCTAAAATTGGTTTCTCATTTTCTTTAATTGTATTAGCGATTATTTCCGCACCTTTTTTGCTTAATTCAGCATAATCTTTTACTACTATTACTTTTAACATAATTTTATTTTTCCTCTAAAGTAACAGGTAATTTACCAGTTGCTTTAACCTTTCCTGTTAATATTTTTGCAAGTGATTTAAAGCTTAATACACTCGCTTCATAACTACAAATGTAAGTTTTAACATCTAATACATTATAGTCATATGGTGTTCTTAATGCAATATTAATTAATTTATTTTTGTCAATTGCATTGATTAAATTAGCTTGTCCAGGATTGAAATTTGCATTATAACTACAATAAACAACCTTATCATAATCTGCTAATTTATTTAGTAAATCTAGTTGTTCTTCTTCACTTGGATTAAGATCCATATAGTATTTGTCAACTTCAAATGGAAGATAATCACCTAGTGAATTTAATGTATTGTCTTCGTTTTCTACAAGTGTTACGACTTTAATAATTGGGAAGACTACAGCAATTTTTTCTGTTTCTTTTAGTGGTAATAACTTAGCATCGTCTTTAACAATTGTGATTGCTTCATCCATTACCTTTTCTGCAAGAGCAACTCTTTCTTCATTTTCTAAGTCACCCTCAACATCTTCGAATTTATCTGCCATCTTGCCTACTAAATATTCTTCTTTATATTTAAGAATTCTTTCAACAGCAGCATCAATCATTTCCATTTTTATTTTACCTTCTTCAGCAAGTCTAAGTGCAATACTCGCAAATTCCTTTTGCATTTCTATCTTTCTTGCACCACAAAGAAGTAAAATATCACAGCCAGAATTAAAGCCATTCAATACAATTTCTTCTAAAGAATAGTTATTAAAAACAGCTTGCATTGTAAGTGAATCGGTTACAACTAAACCTTTAAATCCTAGCTCATTTCTTAATTTTTGTTCAACCATAATATTTGATAAAGTAGTAGGGTATTTAGGATCATAGTGTCTATATAACATATGACTTGCCATAATACCAGGAAGCCCTTCTTCAATGACACCTTTGAATGGAATTAATTCCATATTATTGATTCTTTCATCATCAAAGTCAACAACAGGTAGACCAATATGAGAATCAACACTTGTATCTCCATGCCCTGGATAATGTTTTAAAGATGCCATCATAAGTGCATCTTTAAAGCCTTTCATAGCTTTAAGTGCATATTCTTTAACAACTTCAGGTTTTTCTGAATAAGATCTAACACTTACAACAGAATTTTTAGGGTTATTTGTTATATCCCCCACTGGAGCAAAGTTAAAGTTAAAACCGATTTTTCTAAGTTCAACACCCATATCATAACAAAGTTGATATGCATAGTCAGAATTATCAGCAGCACTTATTGCCATAGCACCAGGAGTTTGAACAACGCCACTAGTAACACGTGCCACCATTCCACCTTCTTGGTCTAAAGCAATAAATGGTGGAATCTTGGCCGCTTGATTAATTTTTTTATTTAGTTCAAATATTTGTTTAGGGTTTATGCAATTATCTTTAAAATATATAATCAAACCAGCTTCAATTTCTTCAATCTGCATTTGAAGTTCTTTTGAATATTCACTTCCAGAAAATGCTAGACCGATCATTTGACCAATTTTTTGTTTTAAAGTTAATTTTTTTATATCAATCATAAACTTATTTTTTCTTTCTTAATACTAATACTGCAAGTGATACTGCACTAAGTGTTGCAACAACAATACTACCAGCTGATTTGCCACATCCTTTTTTAGGAGTTTCTGGTTGTGGAGTTGGTTGAGGTTCTGGTTTTGGTTCAGGATTAACCGGTGTTTCTACTACAACTTTTTCAGCTATGATTTCATCTGAATAATAAGTGCTTGCAAACATTGCTCCTTCTTTTTCGTAGTATAAAACTTCAAATTTAAACGAATAATTACCACTTGTTAAATCAAGATTAGTAAATTCGATATTACCACGTTTTCTAGAAACTTTTTCGCGTGCAACTTCTTTACCAGATTCATCATAAGCTACAATACTTACTTCTAAAGCAATATCGTCTTCATCGTCATATTCATATGCGATTTTTACTGAATTTTCAGTCTTATTTGATATTTCAAATTTAGGGAATGTTGGAAGGTTAAATGCAAGAGTTCTAATATAAATAGGATCTTCTTGACCTTTATACACTGTCTCATTTCCTGGTTCAATTACATTATATGTAAAGTATACAGTATAATCAGTGTCATCAAATAAACCACTTACCTTAAGTTCAAAGTTTTCTCCCATGTAGTAAGATTCGTCGCCTACATGAACTGTAACAGCTTGAATCCAACTAGCAAACTCTGAATCTCTTTTTGTTATAACAATTTCATTTTTATTTATTTCGGAAACTTCAAGTCCTGAAGGTGGCATTATAAAGTCTTTTGTTTTAGTTTTTACTGTATATCCACCTTTAATCTTTTTACCACCTGAGCGATAATCAACAATAACATATTCAATTTGAACTAAATATTCAGTAGATTCTTTTAAACCACCAATTGTTACTGAATTACCTTCAAGTTTTTCTGTTTTACCATCAATAGTAACTTTGATATCTTCTAGTAAATCACTAACAAGTGTATCAGTTTTTGTAATCGTAATGGAATTTCTTGTTGTGCTTTTAACATCAACTTTAATTCCAGGATCACGCATAACCATTAAGATTGCATTTGCGATTGATCTTTCAGATCCATCACTTGGTCGGTTAATAACTTCTAAGTTACCTTGTGTGTTTCTTGCAACAAGTGTTGCAGAACCACCACCATCCATTTGATAAACTGTTTTACATCCTGCAAGTCTCATCATTTCAGCAATTTGGAAGTAAGACATGCCTACTCCATAATCACGGTCCATAAAACGTCCATCACTAACCATCATTACTACTGAACCGTCTTCTTTAAATCCGATAACAGTTCGAGGGTTTTTTGCAAGACCATAGTCATTTTTTACGCCAATAATTGAATCTTGGAAGAATAAATGTTCTCCATCTTTTAAAAGTACACAATAATATCTTATTGCACTTTCAATTCCTGCCCATTCGCCAAGTAAATTATATTGGCATCTAACATAACTGTCAGTACTTACTAAGTTATCAAGTGAACCATCTTTAGAAGCTAAATAGAATTCTCCATTTTTAGGAATAGAAACTTCTAAGTTATTTACTTTATCAATAATTGTTCCTTTAACAAATGCTTTATTGCTATTACTCATTCTATTTAATTCGTAATTACCAATATAAACTGTAGCGCCTGTTAAATTAATATCAGTTCTTGCATCTTTTGTAACAAGAGCAATTCCTGTATCAGGTATTACTTTTGGATTAACTTCGCTAATCTTTGCAACTTCAGTATATTTACCTGATTCATTTCGAATTTCTAAACTCATTGTAGTACTAACTTGTGGAAAGCCTTCCATAAAGTTATTATCTTTATCCCAAGCAAGTACACCATCGTATTCACCAACCCATGAAGATGGACCTTGTTGGAATGGACGAATAACATCTGTATCTTGTACCATTAAACCAAGTGCTTCATAAGTAGTGTTAATATGGAAGAAGTCACCATTAATTGCGGCTACAACAATCCACCCAGGATGTTTTTCTTCCCAATCTTTTGCAGTAAGTGTTGTTCTAGATGATTTGAAACCATGATCTGTACCTTGGCTCCATACCACCATTTTAACTTCTTCACTAGTTGCAGGTAAATCAACCCATTGGACTGTGTTACCTGCATATTCATATCCTTTTACAGTAGGATCAGTAATTCCATCAAAATAAGATTTAAGTCTTTGTTTATATAATTTAACTCCACCAAGTAAGTCAGTTTCTTCTCTTTCTCCAACAGCATCAATATAGTCAGATAATTTTGTTATAGAATCTGCCTTAACTGTAGGAAGCATTATTGCAAGAGCACTTGCAACAATAAACATCATTGCAAGAAGATAGGTTGTTTTAATTTTTTTCATTTTTTCACCTATTTTCTTTTTCTGATTACAAGCACTGCAAGTGATAATGCACTAAGAGTTGCAACCACAATACTACCAGCTGATTTGCCGCATCCTTTTTTAGGAGTCTCAGGTTTAGGCTGTGGTTCTGGATTTGGTTCTGGGTTTGGGTTAGGATTTGGATTAGGGTTAGGATCTGTTGGTTCTTCCTTAATTACAGGAACTTCAACTTCATCAGAATAACAAACTTCTGCAAACACAGCGCCTTCTTCTGCATAATATAATGCTTCAAATTTAACAGTGTAACCTTCTTTTGTTAAATCTAATCCAGTAAATTCAACGTTGCCGCGTTTTCTTGTAACAGCTTTACGCGCAACTTCTTTGCCATTTAATAATAATAAAATATTAATGCTTTCAGCTATATCATCTTCATCATCATATTCATAAGCAACTTTTAAAGTTTCTTTTGTATAATCAGTAATTTCTAATTTTTCAAATAATGGTAAATTGAACGCTAAAGTTTTAATTAAAATTAATTCTTCTTCAACTTTATAAACTTTTGGATTTCCTGGTTCAACTACATCATATTTAAATTGAACTTTATATTCAGTATCACTTAATAATCCTTCAATTTCAAGGCGTGATTCATTTCCTAAATAGTAGCTTTCGCCACTTACAATAACGCTAACATTTTGAATCCAGCTTCCAAAGCCTTTATCTTCTTTTTCAACAACAATTCCTTCTTTATTGATTTTAGAAATCTTTAATCCAGAAGGAGGTAATTGGAAATCTTTTGTTCTAACAGATAAAGTGAATTTACCTTTAGAATATTTTGCAGGATCTTTTGAATTAGGTTCTTCATATTCAATAACTGCATTATATGTTGTTGATTCTTCTAAACCACTAATTTCTAAACGATCGCCTACAAATTCATGTTTTTGTCCATCAATAGTAACTGTTACATTCTTAAGTTCACTACTAATTAATGTTTCATTTCTTTCAAATACAACAGTATTTCTTGTTGTATCTTTTTGATTAAATGTAATGCCTGGGTCTCTCATAACGAATAATACAGCATTACCGATTGATCTTTCGCCACCATCACTTGGACGATTGATTACTTCAAATTCACCTTTATTATTTCTAACAAGTAATGTTGATGAACCACCACCATCAAGGTTAAATGCAGTTTTACAACCTGCAAGACGCATTAATTCACCACCTTGGAATAATGATGTACCAATTTGACAATCAGATTCTTTACCACGGCCTTCAGTAACCATCATAACAACTGAACCATCTTCTTTGAAACCAACAAATGTTCTTGGATGTGTTGTATAAACAAAGTCATCAGTTGTGTTGCCTTGATGCATTGGTTGTGAATTATCTAAGATTTGATATACGCTACCAATTACGTTATCATAATTTGCCCAGTTGCCAGTAAGATTATATTGACATCTTACATAATCATCTGTTTTTAAGAAACCATCTAATGATCCATCTTTAGATGCAAGATAGAAACTTCCACTTGGCGCTCTTGATACGCCTAATGATGCTTCTTCAACAATAGTACCTCTTACATATACTTTTGATTGATCAGTTTTTGTAACACGACATACATCGTAATTACCAACAAGTACTTTATAACCTGTTAAATCAAGATCACTTCTCGCATCTTTTGTAAGTAAGCAAATACCTGTTTCACTTAGTGCATTAACAGTAGTTGCTTGCTTAGTTGCAGTAACCTTGCCATCAACTAATACATCAATACTTAATTTAGACGAAATAGAAACATCACCATAAATTACATCAGTAAAGTCACCACTATTAAAGCCAATACCTTTACGGTAGTTATTTAATACTTTTGGTTGATAAACTTCACCATTTTGTACTGAAATATTTGTTGGTTCTTTTGTACCATTAATATCAAAGAAGTCTCCATTTACTGCAGCTACAACAATCCAACCAGGATTCTTTTCTTCAAAGTCTTTAGCAGTATTTCTTACTGTTGATGATGCCCAACCATGTTTGCCACCATCAGTCCATACGACTACATTGATATTTTCACTTGTTGCAGGTAAATCTACCCATTGAACTGTATGAGGGTTCCATGCATACTTTTTATTTGATGGATCTGTAATACCATTAAATAAAGTTTTAATTTGTTGTTTGTATAATGTAACACCACCCATAAGTTCGGTAGTTTGTAAATCAGAAATGGCAACAGCATAATCTGATTTCTCCTCGCCAGCTTGATCGCCTTTTGCAGCTTCTACATTATTAACTTGGAATAAGCAAACAAATAAGAAACAAGCGATAAAAAAACTAAATACTCTCTTCATTTTCTCTTCTTTCCACCTTTCTATATATTTTTATATATTCTTTAAATGAGATCCTAACGATAAAGTATAGCGGTAAACTAATACCTAATATAAATAGAATAACAGGTGATATTGCAGGAATTAAAAAGTCAGCTGCAATAAACCCTATAATTATTAAAAGAATAACTAATGTTTTCCAAACATTCTTAAAAGCCATTATGAATGCTAATTTTAAATACTGTAGTAATGATAAACCATCAAAATAAACTATTACAAGTGGTAAATGCGTTAGCATAATTGCAAGTAAAAGCAAGAATGATAAAGTTATCATTAAACCAATTAAACATTCAAATCTATGTAAATTAAAAAAGAAATATAATAGTGGCCCTTTAAATCCAGGAAAGTCCATTAACAATACAAATAATATTAAGAAAATACAAATTGAAATTATGAACGATTTAAAGAAATGTTTAAATAACGATTTAAAAAACTCTTTAAAAACTCCTTTAGTTGTATTTTCTTGATACATTCTAAGTACGTCAACTGTTGCAACAATTGCTGGAAATATATATATACCAGCGGGAATTAATGTCGCATATTCGACTACTTTTAGTAATACTGGATTACTTTGGTCTAAATACCCTTCAATATAAGTGTAAATTAAAAACGGCAACAATGCCGGTCCCACAATAAGTAAATTCAGCATTACAATCCTAAATACATAATCCAAAAAAGCATAAATAGAGTTAAGAGCATTTCTAAATTTCGAAGAATGCTTCTTCTTTTCTTTATTCACTACCTTTATCACCTCTTTTCGAAGTTTATTATTTATAAGATATAATACCTTTTAAAGCTATAATTAAAACTTTTAATTATAGCTTTAAAAGATATCTTTGACTAGCACGAATGTACTAGTCAAAGAATCTTAAATTATCCTACGATACCAGAACGTTCAACACCTTCAATGAATAGTCTTTGAACGAATAAGTAACCAATTAGTAATGGTAACATCATCATTAAACTTGCAGTATTAACTACTGTTTGGTTAAATAGTGGGTTACCATTTACTTCTTCACCTACTAAGTCTTTCAAATGTCTATATTCTACTTGTGTCATAAGTGTCCAAACAAGTTCGGCACTATTAACAAGTCTCATTGACATAAGTGGGAATGCTGCACCAGATATTTTGTATAGTTGTGTGTAATATACATCGTTCCATTGCCATACGAAAGCAAATAGAGCACATGTAATGATAGCACCACGGGCATTAGGTAACATTACGCTCCAGAATGTTCTAATAATACCAGCACCATCAATTTGAGCAGATTCTTCAAGTTCAATTGGAATACCACGGAAGAATTGTCTAAAGATGTATACAAATAAACCAGCTCTAATACCTTGACCAGTTGCAGAAGTTATGTATAATACATAATCTTTACCAGTACCAGTCATTCTTAAAGGTGCACCTGTTAACCATGTAAAGATTCCAAATACATCGAATCTTTCGAAGTATAACATTCTTGATAATGATACTGCTTGTGGAGGAATAATTAATGTTGCAAGAACACAGATAAAGATAATATTACTACCTTTAAAACGAAGTCTAGCAAATGAGTAACCTGCAAGAGCAGTACATGCAACTTGTAGAATAGTACAAATTGTTGATACTTTAATGTTATTAAGTAATGATTTACTATAGTTTAAGATAGCACCAGATATTTGGAAGTTTACAACAGAAGGAGTTTCAGGAATCCATTGAACTAGCGGATTATTAATATCAATCGGATCTCTAAACGCAATTGCGAATTGTTGAAGGATTGGATATAAAATAATGAATGCTAGACCAAAGATAATAACTGCTCTTAAAATAGACATCCCTGCGTTAGAAATCTTTTGCATTCTAACAGCTTTTTTAACTGGGTTATTTAATTCATTTTTAATGAATTCAAATTTTTCACGCATATCAAATTTTTTATTTTTTGTTGTCATAGTAGAACACCCATTTTGATAATATACCAACTGTGATACCAATTAACGCAACAGAAACTACAACGTATGACCATGACATAGCTGCATGCATACCGTAGTTAGATTGGTTATATTGTAAGTCGATAATTGTATTAATATCGGAACGTAAGAATGAATCGACTATTGTAAATACAATAATTGGAACCATCATTGGAGTTACCATTGGTAACGTGATTTTCCAGAAAGATTCATATGCAGTTGCGCCTTCAATCTTAGCAGCCTCATATAAGTGACGAGGAACTGATTGAATAGCAGCAAGGAAAATTAAGATTTGGATACCTGAATAAGAAATTGTATCATAAATAGTTGATGTAATACCACTTAAGAATGTTACAAGTTTTACTGGTATACCTAAGTTTGTAAAGAATGCATTCATATCAAACAATGATCTTAATGCGTCTGTACCAGATTTACCAACTAAATCAGTTAGGTTTGCAGAAGCTTCTAGCGCTAAGTTAACAGCTTCTGAGTTTAAAACTACTGGAAGGAAGAAAATTGCTCTTACAATACCACGGCCTTTAAAGTTACCATTTAACATTACCGCAACAAGTAAACTAAAGATTGTGATTACTGCAGTATCAACAATTGTATTCCAAGCAGTTGTTGCAAGACCTACAGGGAAATCTACACTACCAGCTGTGAAAGCTTGAATGTAGTTAAAGAAAATATTCTTTGCAGCAGGATCATGAACAGGATTAGCCCAGTCAATTGAGCCACCAGGACCATTTTTGATAAAGAATTCACCAAAGTGAATTGCAACACCACCAGTTTTTAAGATTTCTACAGTACCAAATGACATATAGAATGATCTAAGTAGTGGATAGAAGAAGAATAAGAAGAAACCCAACATTACTGGAAATAAGAATAGTAATGAAACAAAAACTTTTTGTTGATCATAACGTAATCTATCGTAAGTTACTTTCTTAAATTCTTTTAACGGTAATAAACAATTTAAAGCAATCAAAATATATTTGAATACATATTTCCAAATAAAATTTAGTGCTTCTGCATTAAGTGATACAGTTGATCTGTATAAGTTTTTTAATTTCTTTAATGCAGATATTTTAGGAGTATTGTTTTCAACTAATTGTGTTTTTTCTTTTTTACTCATAGTTTACCTCCTATATTACCTTGTATCCCATTGCAAGAACAGATGTTCCTGTTTCTGAGTCTACATAATCTGTAAATGTATTGTTAATTAAGATTTGAACTTGTTTTGCACCATCTTCTGAAGCATATGTTACTAATGAAACACCTTCTTTAATGAATTCATGTTTTACAAGTCTTAATCCACTAA
>CAJGCS010000024.1 GCA_904501965.1 uncultured Bacilli bacterium
GGTAAAGTTGAATATCGTACTGACAAAGTTGGTAACATTCAAGTTCCAGTTGGTAAAGTTTCATTCGACAATGAAAAACTTGTTGAAAACGTTAAAGCAATCTATAATCAAATGAACCGTATTAAACCACAAACAGTTAAAGGTGTTTATATGATGAATATTACTGTTTCATCAACTATGGGCCCTGGTGTTAAGGTTGCTACTGATTTAGTTGCATAATTAAAGTAAATAAAATAGTTAATAAAATTATAAATTCGTTTATAATAGTAAATAGTATATAAGTAGTCTCTGCCGTAGACAGTAGGTGCATATTAATATGGATATGCTTAATTTCCTACCGAGGTTTCAGTTTAAAAACTGATAAAATTTTTGGAGGTGAAAACAATGAATGAAGCGACAATCGCTAAAAAACAAGAACAGGTTCAAGTTGTTTTAAGTAAAATGAGCAACGCTGGATCTACAGTATTCGTTGATTACCTAGGATTAACAGTAGCAGAAGTTACAGAACTTCGTACAAAGCTACATGCTGAAAATTGCGAAATGAAGGTATTTAAAAATAATATTCTTCGCCGTGCAGCTACTGAATTAGGTCATTCAGAAATGGCTGAACAATTAGTAGGGCCAAGTGCAATTGTTACTGCAAAAGATGAAGTTACAGCTGCTAAAATCGTTTATGAATTTGCAAAATCTCATGAACATTTAACAGTTAAAACTGGTATCGTAGATGGTAAAGTATTATCACAAGCAGAATTAAAAGCACTATCAGCATTACCAAACAAAGATGGTATGATTTCAATGTTACTAAGTGTTTTACAAGCACCTATTCGTGGGCTTGCTGTTGCACTTAATGCAATTTCAGAAAAAGAAAATTAATTAGGAGGACAAACGAAATGGCAAAAATTTTAAAAGAAGAATTCATCGCTGCTATTAAAGAGATGAGTGTATTAGAATTAAATGAATTAGTTAAAGCAATCGAAGAAGAATTTGGTGTATCTGCAGCAGCTCCAGTAGCAGTAGCAGCAGCAGCAGCTCCAGAAGAAGCAGCTGGACCAAGCGAAGTTAACGTTATCTTAACTTCTGCAGGTTCTGCAAAATTAGGCGTTATCAAATTAGTACGTGAAGTTACTGGTTTAGGCTTAAAAGAAGCTAAAGACTTAGTAGACAACGCTCCTAAAGCTATCAAAGAAAAAGTTTCTCCAGAAGAAGCTGAAGCTTTAAAAGCTAAATTCGTTGAAGCTGGCGCTGAAATCGAAATTAAATAGTTTTGACTTTAAAAAAACCAGAGATATCATCTCTGGTTTTTCTTGCTAAATTAAGGAGGTATTAGTATGAATCATTACTTTGAAAATAATGAAAATTTAAAAAGTGAAATCATTAAAATTAGTTTTTATTTTCGTGGGAAAAGCTTAGAATTCTTAAGCGACAATGGTGTTTTTTCAAAAAAATCAATTGACTTTGGAAGTTCTACTTTGTTACAATATGTAGAAAATTTATCTAATAAAACTAGTGTACTAGATGTAGGGTGTGGGTATGGAACAATTGGTATTAGCCTTGCAAGTCTTTATCCTAATACAAAATTTGATCTAGTAGATGTCAATTTAAGAGCGGTAAATTTGGCTAAGCAAAATGCAATTAATAATAACACACTAAATGTATCTGTTTTCGAAAGTAATGTGTATGAAAATGTAAAAGATACCTATGATGTTATTGTAACAAATCCACCAATCAGAGCTGGAAAAGATGTTGTTCATAACATTATCCTTAATGGCTATAATTATCTAAATAACGGTGGATCGCTATGGTGTGTTATCCAAAAGAAACAAGGCGCTCCAAGCGCAATAGCAGCACTCGAACAAAAATATAAAAAGGTAAGTGTTGTTGCAAAAGAAAAAGGTTATTATATAATTAAAGCCGAAAAATAGGAAAAATTCACAAGAAAGAATTTTTAAAAAAAGTAAACTAAAATAAATTAAAAATAAATTTTAAAAAATAAGCATTTTTGCTTGACAAAATCACACTAATGTAATATAATATATCATTATGGTAAAATGCCGAAAAATCGGAACTTTTTACCGTGCTTTTTGCACAAATATAATAAAAGAGGTGAATAATTTGAGTTATAAAAATATTCAATACGGGAGAACAAGAGTTAGAAGAAATTATGCTCGCGTACAAACAAATGTCGAATTACCTAACTTAATTGAAGTTCAAACAGAGTCTTTTAAATGGTTACTTGAAACAGGTTTAAAAGAATTATTTACAGAACTTTCTCCAATTAAAGAGCATGAAGATGGTGGAAAGGTAGAACTTTCATTCTTAGATTATGAATTTTCTGAGCCTAAATATTCTATCAAAGAAGCTAAGATGCATAATGTGAATTATTCACGAGCACTTCATGTAAATGTTGCTTTAGAAAATAAAGAAACTGGTGAAATTAAAGATGAAAAAATCTTTATGGGAGAATTCCCTGTTATGACACCTTGGGGTACTTTTATTATTAATGGTGCTGAAAGAGTTATCGTAACACAAATCATCCGTTCTGCAGGTGTTTTCTTCTCTAAAGAAGTGGATAAAAAATCTGGTCAATCTATATATTCAGGTCAAATCATTCCTACACGTGGTGCATGGATTGAATATGAAATGGGTACAAAAGATATTTGGTATGCAAAACTTGACCGTTCAAAGAAAATCCCACTTTCTACATTTATTAGAGCACTAGGTGTTAAGAGTAATTCAGATATTACTAAATTATTCGTTGGTGTTGACGATGCAAGTGGTAAACGTCCTCAAATCTTAATTGACTATTTTGATAATACATTTGATAAAGATAATTCATTTGGTGAAGATGATGCTGTTAAAGAATTATACGACAAATTAAAACCAGGTGAAAAAGTATCAGCTGATAAAGCACGTTCTTCAATTGCGGGAAGATTATTTGAAGTTCGTCGTTATGATCTTGCAAGTGTAGGTCGTTATAAAGTTAATAAAAAATTAGACGTTGTTACAAGAGCAATCGGTCATCGTTTAGCACATGATGTTATTAACAAAACAACTGGTGAAGTTATTTTACCTGCAGGTACATTAATTAGCTATAATGAATATGTAGATGGTAAAAATACAGTTGACATTTTAAGTGAAAATCGTGAAGCATTCCGTGAAACATGTAAGTTTGAACTTATGTTACAAGGTAATGAAGTTGTTCTAGAAATTTTAGAAATCCTTGTTAAGAATGCTGAAGGTGAACAAAAGGTTCGTATCTTAGGTAATGACCAAAGAGAAAATCGTAATCACGTAGTACTTTCTGATATTTTTGCATCAATTTCTTACTACTTAAACTTACACGTTGGTGTTGGTAAAATTGATGATATCGACCACTTAGGAAATAGACGTTTACGTCTAATTGGTGAATTATTACAAAACCAATTCCGTATGGGTCTTGCAAAACTTGAAAAGAACGTTCGTGATAGAATGTCTACAATTGCTGAGGCTAAAGCTATTAGCCCTCAAAACCTTATTAACCCAAGACCGCTTGTATCAACTTTAAGAGAGTTCTTTGCAAGCAGCCAATTATCACAATTCATGGACCAAATCAATCCACTTTCAGAACTTACAAATAAACGTCGTTTATCTGCATTAGGTCAAGGTGGTATCTCTCGTGATAGAGCAGGTTTCGAAGTTCGTGACGTACATCCATCTCACTATGGTCGTATTTGTCCAGTTGAAACACCAGAAGGTCAAAACATCGGGTTAATTAACTCACTTGCAACTTATGCACGTGCTAATAAGTTTGGTTTCATTGAAACTCCTTATTTAGTTGTTAAAAATAATAAACAAGATCAAGATTATCTTGAAGGAAAAGCTCCTTTAAAAGTTTGGATTACTGATGAAGTTAAGTATTTAACTGCTGATAAAGAAGAAAAATACGCAATCGCCCAAGCCAACGTAACAATGGAGAAAAACGAAGAAACTGATGAATTATTAATCACAGAAGATATCGTTATTGCTCGTCGTGCAGGTGAATTCATCGAAGTACCAAAAGATCAAATTGATCTAATTGACGTATCACCAAAACAAGTTGTTGCGGTGTCTACTGCTTGTATTCCATTCCTAGAACACGACGATACAACTCGTGCACTGATGGGTGCGAACATGCAACGTCAAGCAATCCCTCTACTTAAACCAGAAGCACCATTTGTTGGAACTGGTATTGAATACAAAGCTGCTAAAGACTCTGGTGTAGCTATTTGTTCATTAACTGATGGTGTTGTTCAATATGTAGACTCTAATACTATTAAAGTTTTAGATGATGAAAATAAATTACATGAATATTCTTTAAACAAATATGAACGTTCAAATAACTCTACATGTGTTAACCAAAGACCAATTGTTGAACCACTTGAAAGAGTTAAAAAAGGTGATGTATTAGCTGATGGTCCTTCTATGGATCAAGGTGAACTTGCCCTTGGTAGAAACGTTGTTATCGCATTCATGACTTGGAACGGTTATAACTTCGAAGATGCTGTTATCATGAGTGAAAGATTAGTTCAAGATGACGTTTATACATCAATTCATATTGAAGAATATGTTGTTGAATCTCGTGATACTAAACTTGGTAAAGAAGAAATCACAGCTGATCTTGAAGGTGAAAGCAAAGATTCAATCGCAAACTTAGATGAAAATGGTATTATCCGTTTAGGTGCTGAAGTTAAAGAAGGCGATACTTTAGTAGGTAAAGTTACTCCTAAAGGTTTAACAGAACCAACTCCAGAAGAACGCTTATCTCAAGCATTATTCTCAGATAATTCAAAAGAAGTACGTATCACATCACTTAAGGTTCCACATGCTGGTGGTGGTGTAGTTAATAAAATTGAAAGATTTAACAAGAAGAGTGGTGCCGATTTACCACCAGGGGTTAACGAAGTTGTTCGTGTATATATCGTTCAAAAACGTAAAATCTCTGAAGGTGACAAAATGGCTGGTCGACATGGTAACAAAGGGGTTATCTCTAAGATTTTACCAATTGAAGATATGCCATTTATGACTGATGGTACACCAGTTGATATTATGTTAAATCCACAAGGTGTTCCTTCTCGTATGAACATCGGACAAGTTCTTGAACTTCACTTAGGGATGGCTGCTAAAAAACTTGGCGTACACGTTGCAACACCGGTATTTGATGGTGTAACACACCAAGACTTAGTTGACATCATGAATGAAGCTCGTGAAAAAGAAGCAAAAGAGGCTTTAGAAAATCCTCAAGCTAAACGTGCAACAATTGACGAAAATGGTAAAACATATTTATTTGATGGTAGAACTGGTCGTCAATTCGATAACAAAATCTCTGTTGGTGTAATGTACATGATCAAACTTGCTCACATGGTTGATGATAAACTTCATGCTCGTAGTGAAGGTCCATATACATTAATTACACAACAACCTATGGGTGGTAAAGCTCAAAACGGTGGTCAACGTTTCGGGGAAATGGAAGTTTGGGCACTTGAAGCATATGGTGCAGCACATACATTACAAGAAATGATGACTATTAAATCAGATGACATTATCGGACGTAATAAAGTATACAAAGCTATCGTTGATGGTGAACCTATCCCTACTCCTGGTGTTCCAGAAGCGTTTAGAACACTTATTAAAGAATTACAAGGTTTAGGCTTAAGAGTTCGTTTAGTTAATAACGAAGGTAAAGATGTAGCTAACGAAAGTTTAGTAGATCAATTTGCAGAAGCTCAAGCTAGTAAAAAAGGTCTATAAAATTAACGTTAAATATAGTTGATCTCTATTTAAGATCAAATTCATTAAAATGAGGTGTATTAATGGAAAACATTAATAAAAAATATAAATATATACAAATTGGTATCGCTTCACCTGAAGATATCATAACATGGGCAAACCCTGTATTACAAGGTAAGAAATTCACATATAATCCAGCTCATCATGAAAAAGTAACGTATATTGATGAAGATGGTAATCAAGTTGAATACATGTTAAAAGGTGAAGTAAAAAAACCTGAAACTATTAATTACCGCACACAAAGACCAGAAAGAGATGGTTTATTCTGTGAAGTAATCTTTGGTCCAGAAAAAGATTTCCAATGTGCTTGTGGTAAATCTCGCAAGAACATGGATAATCATAAAATCTGTGAAAAATGTGGTGTTGAAATTACTGAGTCTAAAGTAAGACGTGAAAGAATGGGTTATATTGCTCTTGCAACTCCTGTTGTTCATACTTGGTATTTAAGAAACACTCCAAGTAAAATTGCTATTTTACTTGGTATGAAAACAAAAGATGTAGTAGATGTTGTTTACTTATCTTCTTACATTATCACAGAAGTTAACACAGATGATCCTGATGAACTTGCAGAAATCTATGTTGGACGTGTTATTACTGCACAAGAATTATACATGTTAAAACGCCAATACTTATTTAAGTTTAAAGCGTTAACTGGTGCAGAAGCAATTAAATATTTACTTTCAAATATTGATGTAAAAGAAATTGCTTTAGAAATGCGTGAAGAATTAAAGACAGCAACAAAACAAAAACGTGAACAATTAATTAAGAGATTAGAAATTGCAGAAGCATTCGCACAATCAGACAATAAACCAGAATGGATGGTTATGGATGTAATTCCAGTAATCCCACCTGATTTAAGACCAATGGTACCGCTTGATGGTGGACGTTTTGCAACTACTGACTTAAATGACTTATATCGTAAGATTATTAGCCGTAATGCTCGTTTACGTCGTTTACAAGCAAGTAGATCTCCTGAATTAATCGTTATTAATGAAAAACGTTTAATCCAAAGTTCTGTTGATGCATTAATTGACAACTCAAAACATAATAAGAAAGCTGCATCTGATAAAAACAGAGTTTTAAAATCACTTTCTGACTCATTAAGAGGTAAACAAGGTCGTTTCCGTCAAAACTTACTTGGTAAACGTGTTGACTATTCAGGACGTTCAGTTATCGTTATTGGTCCAGATCTAAAGATGTATCAATGTGGTATCCCAAGAGAAATGGCTCTTATCTTATTTAAACCTTTTATCATTAGTTATTTAAGAAATAAAGAACAAACTCAACAACTTGCAGATGGAACTATTACTGCTATTACTTCAAATCTTAAAGATAAAGCCGGTGTAAAACGTGCTAAAGAATTAATCGAAAAAGGTGCACCAGAAGCTATGGAAGCACTTGAAAAGATTATTGTAGAACATCCAGTTTTACTTAACCGTGCCCCTACACTACATAGACTTTCAATTCAAGCATTTGAACCAAAACTTGTAGAAGGTAAAGCAATTAGACTTCATCCGCTTGTTACAACTGCATTTAACGCCGACTTTGACGGTGACCAAATGCCAGTACACGTTCCATTATCAGAAGAAGCTCAAACAGAAGCACGTTTATTAATGCTTGCATCTAAGAATATCTTGGCTCCAAAAGATGGTAAACCAATCGTTACTCCATCTCAAGATATGATCATTGGTAACTACTACTTAACAGTAGAAAGAAGCCAAGTAGAACGTGAATATAATACTTTCGAAGAAGTATTTAATGCATATAAAAACCAAGTTAATGATTTTACAGCTCGTATTATTGTTAATGGTGAAGAATCTTATCGCGATATTAATGCTTTAAAACGCGCAGTTGAAGAAGGAAAAGCTCCAAGTGTTGGTAAATTCTTAATTCCTGCTCGTGAAGGTAAAGCGTTTATGAATACATCAGAAGTTGAACTTGCATACGAAAAAGGTGAAATTGATTATCATACAAGATTTGTTTTACCTGCTCGTTCTCTTGGTAAACCATTTGTTCACTTAGATCCAAATAGTCCAAACTATGAAAAGATGCTTGCGAAAAATGAAGAGTTATCAAATCGTTACATCGTAACTACATTTGGTAAGATTATCCAAAACCATGTATTCCCAGAAAACTTCCCATATGTTAATACTCCAGAACTTAAGAATTTAACTGATGGTACTCCTGAAGAATTCTTTGTTAAACGTGGTGAAAATTATCGTGAATATATTAAAAATCTTCCACTTAACTCTCCATTTAAGAAGAAATTCTTAAGTCAAATTATCAGTGAAGTATTTAAACGTGCAAAACTTGCAGAAACTTCAAATACTCTTGATAAGATGAAAGACTTAGGTTTCTATTATTCAACAATCTCTGGTTTAACTGTTTCTGCATTCGACGTAATGGAAATTACTAAGAAACAAGAAATTCTTGATGTTGCTCAAGAAAAAGTTAACAAGTATAAGAAGATGTATAGACGTGGTACATTAACAGACTCAGAACGTCGTGATAATGTAATTAAAGTATGGAACCAAGCTAAGGCTGATATCGAAGCAGAAATCAAAGACATCATGAAAAAATATGCAACAACAAATGATATCTTCCTAATGGCTGACTCTGGTGCCCGTGGTTCTTCATCTAACTTTACGCAACTTGCAGGTATGCGTGGTCTGATGGCTAAACCTAATGGGGAATCAATGGAAATCCCAGTTAAGGCATGTTTCCGTGAAGGTATGAAAATGTCAGAGTTCTTCATTTCTACTCACGGTGCTCGTAAAGGTTCTACCGATACTGCGTTAAAAACAGCTGAATCTGGTTACTTAACAAGACGTTTAGTTGACGTTTCACAAGACGTAACAGTAACATGTGAAGACTGTGGAACTGATAAAGGTATGTTATTTAGTACTTTATATAAAGAAGATGGTCAAGTATTAGTATCACTTAAAGATCGTATTATTGGTCGTTATACATCAAAACCTGTTTATGGTAGAGATGCACATAACAGAAAAGTATTACTTGCAGAAAAAGGTCAATTTATTACTCAAGAAATTGCAGAAAATATTGAAGCACATGGAATTGGCTCTGTATATATTAGAACATTATTAACATGTGATGCAAAAGTTGGTGTTTGTGTTAAATGTTATGGTTCTGACCTTTCAACTACTGACATCGTTGAAAAAGGTGAAGTAGTTGGTATCGTAGCAGCACAATCAATCGGTGAACCAGGTACTCAGTTAACAATGAGAACATTCC
Organism: uncultured Bacilli bacterium; assembly: GCA_904501965.1. Taxonomy (GTDB): domain Bacteria; phylum Bacillota_I; class Bacilli_A; order ML615J-28; family CAG-313; genus CAJGCS01. The sequence continues at coordinate 9,058 of CAJGCS010000024.1, forward strand.
ACAGTGGTGGGGTTGCTGGTGGCGACGATATCACTCAAGGTTTACCACGTATTCAAGAATTATTTGAAGCTCGTGAACCAAAAGGTAAAGGTATTATTTCAGAAATTAAAGGTAAAGTTACTAAAGTTGAACTTGTTAAAGACAATCGTTTTAGAATTGATATTGAAAGCCCAATTGATGGAAATAGTAAATCTTACTTAACAGATGCTGGTAAAAAACCAGTTGTTAAAGAAGGTGACTTAGTTGAAGCTGGTGACTTAATTTCTAAAGGTCTAATCCACCCTAAAGAATTATTAAGAGTTGCAAGTGCTGACAAAGTTCAAAACTATATCTTAAAAGAAGTACAAAATGTATACCGTGGCCAAGGGGTAGAAATTTGTGATAAACACGTTGAAATCATCATCAAACAAATGTTACAAAAAGTTGTTGTTGTTGAAGAAGGAGACACAAACTTACTTCCAGGTACATTTATTTCTAAATCTGAAATCTTAAAAGTATTTACTGACTGTGTTGAAAAAGGTATTCGTGTTCCTGTAGTTAAACCTATTATTTTAGGTATTACTAGAGCATCACTTAAATCTGATTCATTCTTATCAGCTGCATCATTCCAAGAAACTACACGTGTATTAACAGAAGCTGCAATTCGTGGTAAGATTGATACACTTGATGGCTTAAAAGAAAATATCATCGTTGGTGGCTTAATTCCAGCTGGTACTGGTTTAGTTACTAAAGTTGAATACGAAAAGGCTGATCCAGAACAATCTGAATATCAAGTAGAAATACTTCCATAATAAAATTCCACACCATTTGGTGTGGTTTTTTTATTTTTTTATTAAAAAATAAAAATAAAAAGTTGTTAATTGTGAAATAATTTATAAAAAATGGTATAATAAGATTGTAAAAATATATTTTAAAAAAGAAAGGCATTATTATATGGCATATATTTATTATTCAAGAAATTTATTAGACAAATTCTGTATGGAAGCATTCCAAAAATTCGGATTTACAAAAGAAGAAGCTCGTATTATTTCTGACGTTTTATTAATGTCAGATGACTTTGGTATTGAATCTCATGGTATGCAACGTTTAGTTCGTTACCACAAAGGTATCGAAAGTGGTTTAATCAAAATTGATGCAAAACCAGAAGTTGTATTTGAAACTCCAATTAGTGCTGTAATCGACGCTCATTCTGCAATGGGACAACTTGTTGGTAGACAAGCAATGGATTTAGCTATTGAAAAAGCTAAAGCATGTGGTGTTGGTATTGTTACTGTACGTAATTCTAACCACTATGGTATTGCAGGTTATTATGCACGTCTTGCAATGGACCAAGGTTTAATTGGTTTCTCTTGCACAAACTCAGAAGCTATCATGGTTCCTACATTTGGTAAAAAAGCTATGTTAGGTTCTAACCCAATCGCTGTTTCAGCTCCAGCTGAACCATATCCATTCTTCTTCGATGCATCAACTACTGTTGTAACAAGAGGAAAATTAGAAATGTATAATAAAATGAATAAACCTGTTCCTACTGGTTGGGCAGTTAATAAAGAAGGTGCATCTTCAAACAGTGCATCAGAAGTTTTAGGTAACATTAAAGCTCATGAAGGTGGAGGTATCGTTCCTCTTGGTGGTGATACTGAACTTCTTGGTAGCCATAAAGGTTATGGTTATGGTATGCTTTGTGAATTATTCTCTTCAATTTTATCACAAGGTATGACATCAGCTCACACTATGCAAAATGGATTCTCTGGTATTTGTCATGGTTTCATCGCTTTAAATCCTGCATACTTTGGTAATCCAGAAGATATTAAAAAACATTTTGAAACTTATCTTAACGAACTTCGTGAAAGCCCTAAAGCTGATGGTGCTGAACGTATTTACACTCATGGTGAAAAAGAAATGTTAGCAGTTAAGAAAGTTGAAGAACAAGGTATTCCTGTAAATGAAAATACAGTTAAAGAAATGATTGAAATGGCTGAATATTTACATATGGATGTTAAAGAATATTTCGGTGATTTCAAAGCATCAGATTCAAATTTCAAGAGTAGTTATTAAGATAATCTAGGAGGATATTAAAATGGCTGAAAAAACAGTTTATGAAAAAAGCTTAGAACTTCATGAACAACATCATGGTAAAGTTGAA
>CAJGCS010000025.1 GCA_904501965.1 uncultured Bacilli bacterium
AGGTACATACGCCTTAACAGGTACTTTAAATGGTGCTGTTGTAGTTAAGGGAGATGCAACAAGTATTACAGTTGTATTATATAATGCAAATATCTATACGCTTGATACACAAAGTATACCTGCGATTACCTTTGAGAAAAATAGCGGTGAAAGAGTTTTATCTGTATATGAAAATACAGTAAATAATTTATCTGATAGTATTTTTGATGATGAATCAGGTGATGGTGCTATTATCCAAGCTAAGAAAAGTTCACTTACAGTAAACGGAACTGGAACCCTTAACTTAGTTTCTAAAGGAACAGAAGTAACGGCTTTAAAAGTAAAGAATGATTTAAAAATATTCTCAGTTACTTTAAATATTACAACATCTGATCATGGTATTAAAGCTGGAGAACTATTATCAGTTCATAGTGCAAATATTAATATTGTTGCAAATGGTGATGGTATGAAAACAGATGTAGAAGCAGAATCAGAAGAAGAAGCTGAGGAATTTACATCAAATCCTTATGCAGGATATATATATATTGAAAATTCAAATATTACTATTGATGCAGGTGATGATGGTATTTCAGCTAATTCACTTATGAAAATTAACAATACAATTAATAATACAATCACTGTTAAAACAAATGGCGGTGCTCCATCATATATAACAGAAGCATCTTCTGATAATTCAGAAGGAAAAGCAATAAAGGTAGATGGCATAACACTTGTTATAGATGATACAGAAACAGACCTTTTATCTAAATGTGAAAATAATTATGCTTTATATATCCTTGGTGGTACATTTATAATTAATAGTAATAGCGATGCTATTTCATCAAAAGGTAACTTAGTAATTGATAATGGTAACTTTGATATTACAAGTGGTGATGATGGTATTCACGCAGAGTACATAACAAAAATTAATGATGGTAATATCAAAATAAATAATTGCTATGAAGCAATAGAAGGAGCTGCAGTTGAAATCTATGGTGGTACTTTTAATGTAACATCAGTTGATGATGGTGTGAATGCAGCAAACGCTGATTTAGTAAACTATCCATATAATATATATATCGGTGGCGGTAATTTAGAAATAAATGCTCAAGGCGATGGCGTTGATAGTAACGGCACAATTGAGTTTGCTGGCGGTACTACTATTATTTATGGTCCAACAAGTGGTGCAAATGCAGCGCTTGATGCCGACCGTGGAATTTTAGTAAATGGCGGTATTTTAGTTGCCTTTGGTCCTTTGGGAATGATTGAAACGCCATCAAGTAATTCTAAACAATGTAGTATAGTTTATTCTTTATCAGGAAGTGCTAATTCAGCATTTAATGTAAAAGATGCAAATGGAAATGTTTTATTTGAAACAACATCTTTAAAACAATACCAATGTGTTGTTGTAAGTTTACCTGATTTTGTTATTGGAAATACCTACTCTTTATCAAGTAATACTTCAACACAAACTGTAACCATTCAGTCGATATTAACAAATGGTGCCGGTGGCGGTATGGGGCCGGGTCCTGGCGAAAGACCTCCGGGAGGACGTCCTAGATAATAATTATAAGCTAAGTAAAAAAATTACTTAGCTTTTTTTATTTGCTTTTTCTTTGTGAAATACCATTAAAAATAGTATAATAATTACGTAATAAAATTTAAAAAAAGAAGGTATACAAATGAGATTAGTAGGAACTGTATCAAGAGGTATTCGTTGCCCAATAATTAGAGAAAATGATGACTTAGCAAAAATCGTTGTTGATAGCGTAATTGAAGCTGCTGCTTCAGAAGGCTTTAGCCTAAGAGATAGAGATGTTGTTGCATTAACAGAATCTATTGTTGCTCGTTCTCAAGGTAACTATGCAAGTGTAGAAGACATTAAAGAAGATGTAAAAGCTAAATTTAATGGTGGAACTGTTGGTGTAATTTTCCCAATTTTATCAAGAAATCGTTTTGCAATTTGCTTACGTGGTATTGCAATGGGTGTTGATAAAGTAGTACTTATGCTAAGTTATCCAAGTGATGAAGTAGGAAATGCTTTACTTACATATGATCAATTAGATGAAGCAGGTGTTAACCCTTACTCAGATGTTTTATCTTTAGAAAAGTATAGAGAATTATTTGGGGAAAATAAACATGAATTTACTGGTGTAGATTATGTTGCATATTATGCTCAAATTATTAAAGATGCCGGCGCAGATGTTGAAATAGTTTTCGCTAATCAAGCAAAAACTATATTAAACTATACTGATAAAGTTTTAACTTGTGATATTCATACACGTGCAAGAACTAAACGTATCTTAAAACAAGCTGGTGCAAGTATTGTTTATGGCATTGATGAAATTCTAACTTCTTCTATTAATGGAAGTGGGTTTAATGAACAATATGGTTTACTAGGATCTAATAAATCTACTGAAAATACAATTAAGTTATTCCCAAGAAAATGTAAAGATTTAGTATTAAAAATCCAAGAAGAGTTTTTAAAAAGAACTTCTAAACACATTGAAGTAATGGTTTACGGAGATGGTGCTTTTAAAGATCCTCAAGGTAAAATTTGGGAACTTGCAGACCCTGTTGTTTCTCCTGGATATACTGATGGGCTTATTGGTACTCCAAATGAATTAAAACTTAAATATTTAGCTGATAATGATTTTAAAAACCTAAGTGGTGAAGAATTAAAAGAAGCTATTTCAAAAAGTATTAAAGCAAAAAATAATAACCTTGTAGGTAGTATGGCATCTCAAGGTACAACTCCTAGACAACTAACAGACTTAATTGGTTCATTATGTGACTTAACAAGTGGATCAGGTGATAAGGGTACTCCAGTTGTTTTAGTACAAGGATATTTTGATAATTATACTGACTAAAGTTTGTTCTTTTGAACAAACTTTTTTTAAACAAATTCTAAACTTTGAGTAAATAAATTCTAACTTTACTTGATTTAAAAAAATTAAAATGATATAATTCTCGTACAACATAGGAGGAAATTTATGAAAAAATTATTTAAATTATCACTTGTTTTAGTGATGGTAGCTTTAGTTGGGTTCTTCTTAGTTGGATGTAATAAAAATAATAAAAAAGAAGAAAACATGACTAGAGTAACTGTGGATATTAATCCAAGTATCGAAATTATTGTTGACGAAGATGATAAAGTAGTATCTGTTACTGCTTTAAACGATGAAGGCAACATTATTATTGTTGGCGAAACTATTATTGGAAAAACTGTTGAAGAGGCAGTTAATATTATTGTGAGTGTAGCTACAGAAACTGGCTATCTTGTAAAAGGTGAAGTAGAAGCATCTGAAAACGAAATTAAAGTTTCAGTATCAGGTGATGAAGCTGCTCAAACAGAATTATATAATAAAATTAAAGGCGAAATTGAAAGTGTAGTTACAAACTACAATCTAGATGCTTTAGTTGTTCAAAAAGAAGCACTTAAATTAGAAGCATTAAAAGAACTTGCAAAAGAAGCAGACCCTTCTTTAACAGAAGAAGAACTTGCACAAATGAATGAACAACAACTTCTAAATGTACTTAAAAAGGTTCGTTTAGAAAGAGCAGAACTTTATTCTTTAGAACTTGAAAAAGTATATAACCAAACTAAAGAATACGAAATTAAACTTGTTGAACGCGAAGAAACAAAAAAAGTAATTGATGCTCTTGATGGAAGTTATCAAAAAATCAAAGAAGAATATGCAAGTCTTGTTGAATCATTTTCAAATGTAGTAAATTCAGTTGAAAAAGCATATTATGATAATTTAGTTGATCCTGAATCAACATATCAACAAAAATATTTAGAACTACTTAATAAGAAGGCTGAGTTAATTAGTCAAAAAGAAGAAGTTGCAAATCTTGAAGAAGGTCTTGAAAAAGAAATTGCTAAAAAACTTCTTGAAGCAAAAGTAAAAGAATATAATTTAGTACTTCAAGCTCTTGATACAATGTATGAATTTGTTAGTAAAACAATTGAAGCATGTATTGCAGAATTAAGAGTTGTTGAACAAAGATTAGTAGAATATCAAAATAGTTTACCTGCTAGCGTTAAAGAAAATTTAACTGCAAAAGCATCTGAAATTGAAACTGCATGTAATAATGCAAAAGATAAATTCTTTGAAGAGTTTGAAAAAGAATATAGCGATGAAATCGCATATTACAAAAACTTAATGCTTGAACAAAAAGCACAATTAAAAGAAGAAACAAAATAAAGTATATTAAGAAAGACAAAGTCATAAGACTTTGTCTTTTTCTATTTACAAAAAATATAAAATATAGTATAAGATACGTATAAAGACGGTGATATGATGAGTGAGTCTACAATTACCAAAAAAGCTATTGCGTTAGCTTTTAAGCAAGTAATGGAAGAAAAATCTTTTGATAAAATCACAGTTCATGATATTACATCAAAGTGTGGCTTAAACCGTCAAACGTTTTATTATCATTTCGAAGATAGACATGATCTAATGAATTGGATTTATTATAATGAAGTATTTTTGCCACTTGCAGAAGTATTGACAGAAGAGAATTATCATGATTCTTTTTTGATAATGTTCGAAAAAATGTATAGAGAAAAAAATTTTTATAAAAATGCATTATCAATGTCTTCTGAATATAGTTTTAAAGATTACTTATATTCTATCTTAGAATCACTTGTCGAAGATATATCTAAGCAAAAAAAAGAGAGCATAGAAGTATGTTTCTACGCTCATGGATTACAAGGTATAATTGTTACTTGGATTAAGAAGGGTATGCCTTATTCACCTAGTGAAATGGCAAAACAAATAACAGAAATTATTCTAAGAGTTAAAACAATTTAGTTTAAAAAAATGTTCTAAAGAACCAGTTTTTTATTTCTAGTAAATTACTGTGTTCAAGTAATGTCATTAAGTTATTATATAGAAGTTCTTTTTGAAGCTTTAGGTTGTCTTTTAAAGTTGTTGCAAGCCCAAGCTCAATAAGATTTCTTGCACATCGTTTTGGTGCTTTTGTAATATTTTTTAGTATATAATCAATATTTATACTTACAATAATCGCTTTAAAATCTTTACCCATGCTAAACCTCTAGTATTATATTCTAATAACATTATAATATGAAAGGCTTAATTTGTAAATAGACAAATCATGAATTTTGTATTAAAATTATACAAATGTCTGATTTACATATAAATATAGACAAATAAAATAAATTGTCTATAGACAAAATAATATTTATATCATAAAATAAAAGTAGAAAACAAAACATTAAGTTGTTTTAAGAAAGGAATGAAAAATATATGGAAATCAAAATTGATGAAGTTAGTAAGAATGTAATATATACTGCAGTAGGTGCTGTTGTTGTTGCTACAGAAAAAGCACAAGAAATTTTAGAAGAATGCCGTATTAAAGGTCAAGCTGCTTGTGAAAAATACGCAATCAAAAATGAAGAATTAAAAAGAAATGCTAAAGAAGCATTTAAAAAAGCTGTAAATGTTACAGTTGTAGTTGACGATGAAAACGAATCTGCAGAAGCAGTACTTGCAAGAATGGAAAAATTAAGTAAAGAAGATTTAGCAAAAGTAAAAGAAAAATTAAGCGAATTAGAAAAAGAAGAAAAAGAAGAAGGCAATGCCGAATAAATTCATAGTTGACCAACGTCGACTAAGAGAAATTACAAGAGTATTATTACGAAATAAAATTCAAACTGGAATTGATCCTGTAAAGGTTAGAAAAATTGCAGAACAACTTGGTCCAACATTTGTAAAAGTAGGGCAAATATTATCAATGCGTGATGATTTGATTCCACTTGCATATTGTGAAGAATTAAAAAAATTACGCCTAAATGTTCAATACATGCCATTTAATGTTGTTTGTGAACAAATCGAAAAAACAACAGGAAAAAAGGTAAATGAAATATTTTCTTATGTAGAAGAAACACCACTTGGTTCAGCATCTATTGGTCAAGTTCATAAAGCTAAACTTTTAAATGGTGAAGAAGTAGTATTTAAAGTAATGAGACCTGGTATTTATAAAATGGTAGAAAGTGACTTGCGTTTATTAAAGGTTGCAATCGGCGCTCAAAACTTACTTCCTATTCAAACTGGTTCTTTTGATTTAAATACATTAATTGATGATGTTTGGGACATCATTAAAGAAGAAATGAATTTTGATCATGAAGTTAAAAATTGTAAATTATTTGCATCAATGAATAAAGAATTCGAATATATTGGTGCACCAAAAATTTATGATGAATATACATATGATGAGTTCTTTGTAATGGAATATATTGATGGTATTTCAATTAGTGATAAAGAAAAATTATTAGAACTTGGTTATGATCCACATGAAATATGTGAAAAACTTGCTAATAACTATATAATTCAAATAGTTGAAAAAGGATTATTCCATGCTGATCCACATCCTGGTAATATTTTAATTAGAGATGGCAAAATTATATGGATTGACTTTGGTAGTGTTGGTTTGATTTCTAAACATGATAGAGAAATGTATAAGAAAGCGCTTCTTGCATTTATTAATCAAGACGCGTATGAAATGCAAAACATTATTCTATCTTTCGGTGTTTTAGACGAAAGTAAATTAGATTACTCACTATTATATTCAGATATTGAATCTATGATGTTTAAGTATTCAAGTATGAATGCCGGTGATGTTAATATGGGAGAACTTTTAGATGAATTACTTAAAGTAATTAAACATCATCCAATTGTTTTACCAAAAGGTTTAACTGCATTTGGAAGATCAATTATTACTATTCAAGGTGTTATTAATGAAGTTGATCCAACAATTGAATTAATCTCAATGTTTATTAATATTGCGAAATCTGATATCTTTAAAGATGATGATTATAAACAAAAAACTCTTATTAATGCATCAAGAACTGTTAATGCTCTTTCTAAAACAGCTAAGATTCCTTCTCAAATTGCAACACTTCTTGATTTAGGAGTTAAAGGTAGAGCACGCGTAAATTTAGATATTGTTAATATTGAAGATTTAAATAAGTCTTTAAAAAATATCGGTACAAAAATTGCTTATGCGCTTGTAATTGGTACATTTGCACTTGCACTTGCCATTATTCTTGCGGCACTATTATTTGCTCAAGAAAATATTTTAATAACTTTATTTGCAATAGTTATTTGTGTTGCGACTATTGTTATTATTGGTGGATTATTAGTAGGTCTAATTGCACTTGCAATTGGAAAGCATTTTAGAAGAAAATAAAATTAAAAGTCACTAAATTTGATTTAGTGACTTTTTGTTTAGAATAAGTTTATCTTTATCAGGTTTGTATAGTTTGTCAAATAAACATAAATTTGATATAATATATATGAAAGGAGTGAGAATATGGTGTATATTACATTTATATTCATCTTATTTTTGATAATCGTATCAGTTATTTTAGAAATAAGAACTCATCAAAGAAAAAGAGTAATTATTGCATCATCTAGCTTTTATGCTCTTGCTCTTTATTTTGTACTATTTGAAACTTTTAAAGATCAGTTTACACTAGAACTTTTAATAATGATGAGACCTGACTATTTAATTCAAATTATAATTCCATATGTAGCTAAAATAATGACATATAATCCATTTAATGATGGAACAATCTTTATGAGAATATTAAATTTCTTTGGAATTAGAGAAGGAACTCGTCTTTATAGTTTTATTATATCATATCGACCAATCTCAGCTGATTCTCCTTTTGTTGGAATATCGATTAAATCAATGTATTCTGTTGCAATGCGCGCGATTGAAGATTTCTTTGGTTGGACATCTGTTGATGAATATAACAAACAAATTCAACAAATTGCAATTGGATATGTATTAATAATTATAATTGAATGTGAAATTAAAAGATATATTTTACTAAAAGAAAGAATAAATGTTGTAAGTTATCAGCTTGCCGTATAAAACTAAACTCTGTAATTTTCGAGTTTAGTTTTTATTTTTATCATTTATCATATGCTTTACAAAATTTAAGAAAAATAGTATAATAATTATGAGGTGAATGTATGAAATACATTTCTAGTAATATTAAAGTTTTAAGACAAGAAGCTAGACTTTCTTTTGAAGATTTATCTTTAATTACATCAATTGAAGTCGAAAAGTTAAAACTATTTGAAAAAGGGAAAATGGTACCTACGGAAGAAGAAGTAAGACTTCTTTGTAAACCACTTAGAATTTCTTATGATGACATCATTGAACGTAATATTTTACAAGAAAGAAATGATGCAGGAAAAAGAATGAGAAAAAGTGCTGATAGAAACAACTATAACTGGTATTTAGGAGATAGAAAAGTATTTGCACTATATCTTATATATTTTATCTTAGTAATCCTTGGTTTAGTTATATTGTCAATTACATCTAAGGTTACAAATATTGATTTATTTTTAATAAAAGAAAATAACATTATTCTTCCAACTACTTGGATTGAAGCTGTTTTGTCATCTTATATCGTGATGTCTTATCCTGTTGGTGTTTGTTTCTTAGTATGGCTTTTAATAAAAATAAGATATCGTTTTGCATGGTGGCATATATTTTGGCTTTCTTTTGTAATTAGTTTAATTCCGGTAGTTGGAGTTATCGCAATGCTACCATCAATCGGATATAGTTTTTATAAAAGTATTATTAAAAGAGGTAAAAATTAAATGAGAAAATGTTTTACAATAATTGCAAGTAGACCAAAAGAAGATATCTTAAGTTTTGAAGAACATTTAGTAAAAACTGGTGTATTTCAAGGATGTGAAATATTTTATCCATATAATGTTAGTAACGATCAAAGATTAATGTACCAAGAAACGTTATATAATTTTACTAAATATGAAAACTTTGAAATGGTAATGCACCTACCATATGCAAGTGATAGTAATGTTGCTTCAAATGATATAGATGTATTTAATCGCTTTATTGATGCAATAGATTTTTCAAATAACTATGGAATAAAAAAACTTACTCTTCATCCTGGGTTTGAAACTGAATATATGAAAAGAGAAGAAGCTTTAAAAAGTAGTATTGAAAATGTTAAAAAACTATGTGACTATGCAAGTAAATACGATATGACCATAATGATAGAAAATCTTGTTGGCAAACATGAATTATGTTTAAATGAAGAAGAAATATTGTATTTTCTAAAAAGTGTTAATAAACCAAACATAAAGTTTATTCTAGACTGTGGACATTATAATGTTGCAAACAATAATAAGGATTTAAAAAATGTTGTATATAAGTTAAAAGATTACTTAGTACATTTACATTTAAGTAATAATTATGCTTGTAGAGATGAACATGCATCTTTAGATAAAGGAAATATTGATTTTAAAGCATATTTTAAGTATTTATGCGATATTAATTATCAAGGACTATATTGTTCAGAAGTCTTATATAAAACATATATAGATTTATTAAACACAGCGCGTTTAATGGATGAGTTAAATGAAAGTAAAGGTAAATAAATATGGAAGAAAAAAAAGTATTACCCAAAGTTGCCCTAATGTATGATTTTGATAAAACTCTTTGTGGTAAAGATATGCAAGAGTATAGCTTTATTCCAAGTGTTGGAATGAGCTCAGAAGAATTTTGGGATGAAGCTAATCGTATAAGCGTAAAGTCTAACATGGATAGAATCTTAGCTTATATGTTATTAATGATTAAAGTAGCTAAAAAGAACGAAGTTGAAATCACAAAAGAATCATTTAATAAACTAGGAAAAGATGTAGTTTTATTAAAAGGAGTAAAGACTTGGTTTAAACGTATTAATGAATATGGAAAATCACTTGGTGTTGAAGTAGAACATTATATTATTTCTTCAGGACTTGCAGAAATAATTAATGGTACACCTATCGCAAAAGAATTTAAAAAAGTATATGCATGTGAGTTCCACTATAATAACTCAGGAAACGCCGATTGGCCTCAACAAGTTGTTAACTATACAACAAAAACACAGTTTATTTTTAGAATATCGAAAGGTGTTCTTGATACAATGGATGACAAACGCCTTAATTCATATACACGTGAAAGCGAAAGAACAATCCCTTATCGTAATATGATATATATTGGTGATGGCTTAACAGATGTTCCTTGTATGACAGTTGTAAAAGATAGAGGTGGAGAGTCTATCGCTATCTACCATAGAGGAGAAAAACAAGTTGCTAAAAAGCTTCTTAAGGAAAATAGGGTTACCTTTATGTGTAAAGCAGACTATTCTCAAGGAAGCGAACTAGAGGAAATTGTTAAAAAAATCATCAATAAGATGGCTATCGTCGATGAATTAATTAATTTACATCAAGAACAAATTGATAAGATAAATGAAAAATAAAGAAATTATTGAAAATATTAAAAGCAAGTTAACTGGAAATAAAACTATAGATGTAGATTATTTACATAGTGAATTAAAAAAATATCAAACCCTTAATAACTTTGATGTTGCATTCGAAATTCAAATATTACTATTTAATTACTTAAGCAAAGAAGAAAAAGAAAAACTTAATCAAGACGCAAATAATATGTTAAAAGAACATAAAGTAAAGTATGATCAAGCAATTGAGTATTTAAACTATGGTGATGTAGAAAAAACAAAAAAAATCTTACAAGAATTATTTGATGTTTATGAAAGAGTTGCAAAAATCAAAGGGACAAACTTTTATGATTTTTCGGAAGTAATAGAATATTTCTTATATTTTGGTGATATTGAAAAGTTAAAACTTACAAAAATTAAGAAAGTTCCAGAACCAGTTGTACACTATGCATATCAAATTGCATCAATATATTTAGAACAAGATGATATATTAAATGCAATTAATTATTTAGAAAGAGCTCTTTTGTTTAATCCAGTTTGTGAGTATGTTTTAGAAGAACTTATTAACAGATTAATTATAAGTAACAAGTATGATGAAGCATTTGAATACATCAAAAGAAGTTTAAAATATGCATATACTAAAAAACAACTTGCAAGTGGATACAAGTCACTTGGAATATATTTTAAGCATAAGAAAGTATACGACAAAGCAATTGCTAGTTTTGCTGTAAGTAATTTATACATTGATGATATTTCAAATAAGATTAGTATTAAAGAAATTGTTGATGTTGCTGGTCAAATTAAATTTAAAGATGCAGATCATATAATTTCATTATTTAAAGAAGAAGGAAT
>CAJGCS010000026.1 GCA_904501965.1 uncultured Bacilli bacterium
CAAGTTGGAAAGGCGGGAAGCGGAGACCCTCTTACAATTTATCTTGTTGTAATAAGTGTTGTTTTATTAATTAAACTAATCTTTAAAAAGAAAACTCCAGTTGATATTCTAATTATTCCACTGTTTGGAGTAATACTTGGTATTGTTTCAGTTTTATTAATAAGAATACCAACAATCTATGTAACATATGGTATTCAGTTTATTGTAGATAAAGCAACCTTTGCTGCACCATTTATTTTCGGTATTATCATTAGTGTTGTTATGGGAATGGCTTTAACTGCACCAATATCTTCTGCAGCTATTGCTGCTATTGTCTTTACAGGTAGTGGAGAAGGAATGATGCTTGCAAGTGGTGCTGCTGTTGTTGGCTGCTGTACACAAATGGTTGGTTTTGCTATTCAATCAAGAAAAGATAATAATATAGGAACTATTCTATCTGTTGGAATTGGTACTAGTATGCTACAATTTAAAAACATCTTAAAGAAACCTATAATTTGGCTTCCAACTATAATTGCTTCTGCAATTTTAGGACCAATATCTACATGTTTATTTAAAATTAAATGTCTAGGAATTAATGCTGGAATGGGAACAGCGGGTTTTGTTGGTGTAATTGGCTCATTTGACTCGATGGGATATTCTTTTACAAATTTCTTAATTATTGTTTTAATGGAAATTGTATTACCTGCTTTGCTTGTTTTTGTAATAGATTTGATATTTAGAAAACTTAAATTAATTAAACCAGGAGATTTGAAAATAAATGATTAAAAAAGTATAAAGCACAATAGTGTGCTTTATACTTTTTATTTGTATATATAATGAAGAAAAATCAAATTTGATATATAATAATATAGAAAAGAAGGTAGAAAATATGATTAATTTAAAAAACGACTATTGTGGAATTGCTCATCCTAAAGTGCTTGAAAAAATGATGTATTTTTCTAAAGAATACTTTAATGGATATGGACTTGATGTTATTAGCGATAAAGCAAAAGAACTGATTAAAAAAGAAATTGGAATGAACGATGTTGATATTCATTTCTTAGTAGGTGGTACAATTGCAAATAAATGTGTAATCCATAATGCACTAAGAACTTATGAGGCTGTTATTTGTGCAGATACAGGTCATATTAATGTTCATGAAACAGGTGCAATTGAATCAACTGGTCATAAGGTGTTAACTTGTCAAAATGAAGACGGGAAAGTAGTACCTAGTAGAGTAAAAGAAGTGTATAACCTTCATGTTGATGAACATATGGTAAAACCTAAAATGCTTTATATTTCGAATTCAACTGAAACAGGAAGTGTTTATACTTTATCTGAATTACAAGAATTAAGCGCCTTATGCAAAGAATTAGATCTACTATTTTACATGGATGGAGCTAGACTTGGCGCTGCTCTTACATCAAATATGTGTGATTATACACTTAATGATATTGCAAAACTTGTAGATGTTTTCTACATTGGTGGTACTAAAAACGGTGCAATGCTTGGTGAAGCGGTTGTAATAATTAATGATAAATTAAAAGAAAACTTCCGTTTTATGATTAAACATTTAGGTGCAATGTATTCAAAAGGGTTTGTTGCTGGAATCAATTTTTATGCATTATTTGAAGATGGGCTGTTTTTTGAAATTGCCAAGCAAGAAAATAAAATGGCAAATGAACTATATAAAAAGTTAATTAGTCTTGGTATAACTTTTGCATCTACGCCACAGTCTAATCAAATATTTCCTGTGTTTAAAAATAATATAATAGAAAAAATAAAAGATTTAATTTCATTTGAAGTTTGGAATGTAGGAAGTGATGAAACTACAATTAGATTTGTTACAAGTTATATGACAACTTTAGAAGAAATTGATAAAACTATTGAAATTATTAAGGAAGTAATCGCTTAGTAAAAAAATATGTTTTTCTTTTTTCTATAACATTTGTTGAAAAAAAGTTAAAGATATGGTATAATATTTTATATTTTAAGAGGTGAAAATATGCTAATCTTAGTTGGTCCTAGCGCTAGTGGCAAAACTCAAATGTTAAAAATATTAATAGAAAAATATGGTATGGAAAAACTTGTTACTTATACAACACGCAAAATGCGTATTAATGAAGTTGATGGTATTGACTATCATTTTATTTCAAAAGAAGATTTCCTAAAAAAACAAAGCGATGGTTTCTTTTTTGAAACTGTAGTTTATAATAATAATTATTATGGTACTAGTAAAAACGATTTTTCCAAAAACAAAGCTGTTATCTTAGAACCAACGGGACTAGTAAAATATATTAATGAAGCAAACGATAAAATTAAAATTGTCGTTTTAACATGTAATAAAGAAGTGTTGAAAAAACGAATGATTATGCGTGGAGATGATGAACTAAGTATCAAAAAACGCATTGAAACTGATGCCACTTGGTTTAATGAAGAACTTTCTAAACATGCTGATTTAGTGTTAGATACTTCTTTTAGCGATCTTTATTTAGATGCAGAAAGGGTTTATAACTTTTATAAAAAAGCTATAAATTAGTGAACATATGAAAGTATTAGACAGATGTTTAATAATTGTATTTAATTTGTGTTTACTTTTAGTAGCGGTATGGGTATCAGCTGTTCCGATTGCAAAAAATCCTGCATATTATCATTTTCAATTTAGAGTAAATGATATTTACGGATATGTTGATGATAATGGAGACACTATAGCTCGTCCGCTTAAGTATATTGGAGGCACAAATAAATATGCAAAATATACTGATGAACAACTAGATGTAATAATAGATCATATTATTGATTATTTATTCAATGATAAAGATGATTTTGCTTTAGAACTAGAAAACGTAGAGGTTTCATCTAGATATAATGGAGAATATGAACTACAAGAAAAAGTAGATGTGTTTGGAGAAAAAGCAATTACACATATGCAAGATGTTAAACAATTATTTATTATATATCAAATTGTTTCTGTTATTGCTTTTGTAGTGATGCTTGGTATTGGTGCATATCTTTTACTTCGTATTGGCCAAGTAAGAAAGATTCTTTTTGAATATACGATGCTGTTTTATGGATTGTTCATCTCAATTTGTTCAATTTTTGTAATGGTTAATTTTGCTCTTGCAATAATAGAATATCAAGAATCTAGTAGTCAATCGGTAATGAATTTCTTTTCAACGTTTGAATATGTGCTATGGCAAAATATTCATTGGCTATTTTTCCCATTCCAACCTGATAAAGTAGAAGGATCTTTCTTTAACGATACTTTAACAAGTGTTTTAACAACGGACTTGTTTATTACTGCAGTTATAATAGTTCTTGTTGTTATTGCTTTATTACAAATTTTGTGGTTAAGTTTTACAGTTGTTATGAAACTATTTGGAGGACGAATTGCGTACAAAATCAAAGAATATAAATACAAAAATTCAATTTCTATTGAACCAACAAATTCCTCATCAAATAGTTAATACAAATTCACTTAGACTTACACTCAAATTTAATCGAGAAGGTATTCTTGTTATTAGAAAACCAAGTGTAATGCCTTTTGAAAAAGTAGAAGCTTTTGTAGTACAACATATTGATTGGATAAAAAAACATTATGAAAACGCAAAAGTTGAAGAAAGAAGATTTGAAACGGGAGAAAACTATTTATATCTTGGCAAAAACTATAAGTTAGTCATTATTGAAAACAAATATGAAAGTGTTTTTATTCAAGAAAATAAAATATATGTTTTTGTCCCAAATGGTAAAAATGCAAAAACAATTGTTTCAAAATGGAAAAAAGCAGAATGTGAAAAAACATTTTCCATTCTTTTATTAGAATGCTTTAAAAAAATGGAGTATTGTTTAGAAAGATATCCGAATCTTGAAATAAAAAACTATAAAGCAAGATGGGGAACATGTTACCCTAAGAAAAACAAAATTTCTTTAAATAGTTCTTTAATTCATGTTGACGTTGATCTGATTGAATATGTAATATTTCATGAATTATCACACTTTGTTCATTTGAATCATAGCAAATTTTTTCATGACTTTTTGAAAAAGTTTGTTCCGGATGAATCTAAGAAAAAAGCAAGACTTAGAAAATTTAAATGTTATTATGAATAAAATATAAAGATAAACACAAAAGAAGTTGTGTTTATCTTTTTTATTTAAACAAAATTAGACATTCAAAAATTAAAATGTTGTTAAGGTTTATCGAAATATAAATAATTAAGAGTTATTTTGTAGAAATATTGTAGAAAAAATTAATTTGTCGAATGATTTTTTATTGTTTTGTGACAAAGAGTGAATAAATGGTGATTAAATAATGTTGTCCTTTTTAAAAAAGGATAATTTGTTCTTTTTGTCAAAATAAATAAAATAATAATAAAGAATAAATAAAATTTAAAATATATAGACAAATTTTGTTTTATAAGGAGAATGTAATATGTCTATTTTTATTTCAAAAGTAAAAAACAACAAAATATTTGAAAAAGCATTATTGCTAAGAAAAATGAATGAAAGAAAAAGTTCTAATGATTTTTATTCACTACTATTAAAACGAAAAAGACTTGAAAAAGGTCTAAAGCTAGAAGATGTTGCATCTGGAATTTGTAGTATAAGCTATTTAAGTAGACTTGAAAATAATCAAACTGATGGAAAAGACGAAAATTTGAAATTATTATTTGAGAAACTTGATTTAAACTATGAAGTAATTAAAAGAGAACGAAATAATAATATTTTTGAAGATTTGTTAAAAAAAGAACTTTCTTTTTCTAAAAAAGAAATGATTGATGAAATTTCAAAAACAATATCTTCAATGTCTTATACAAACATTGAAAGAGATTTGCTTGTTTTGCTTGGATCTATTGTAGAAGAAAACTTTGAAGAAGCAAGATATATTTTGTCAAAACTTGAACTTGAGTTATCATTATTTAGTAGCGATGAATTATTATTTTATGTTTATATGTTTTGTTGCTATTTATATAAAACAAATCAAAACAAAAGAGCATATGCACAAGTTAAAGTATTAAATTCACTTGATATTTCAAATGATTTTTATAAAGCATTAATATGGGATTTGTCAATTGATGTTGCCTTTATTATGGGAGAATATGAACAAGTAGTTAAATTTTATTTTATGCTTGCTCAGAATAAAGAAAGTTACTTCTTTAATAAAAAGATGGGACTTCATAAATTACAAATGCTTGTTGCTGACTCGAAATTTAATATCCAAGAAATAATTAAAGAGTTTTTAAAAATTAAAGAAACAATTGATATGAATGATTTACTAGTATGTACAAATTATTATTACTACTTTGCATTAATTTACTTTAAAAATGAGATGTATGAAAAAGTATTAGAAATTTTGAAAGACTTTCTTTATGATGTAAGATGTCTTTCTTTATATGGATATCTTGTTTTAAAAATTGGTAATAATGTAGATAAAGCCATATTTATATCAAAGCTTAAAGAAAATAAGTTTACAAAATATGACTATATTTATGAAGCTTTTTGTGAGTATTTAAATCTAACAATACATGGGGAAAATAAAACTCATTTATTCATTTATTTAAAACAAAAGATACTTAGTCAAAATTCTTTATTTTATGACCACATAATAAAAGAAATGTCATTAAGAGAACTAATTGAAGTTGGTTTATCTTCATCAAAGTATAAAGAAACATTAAGATACATTAGTGAAAATGAGCAATAAAATTTAAAGGCTTGAAAAAAAATCAATTTTATAGTATACTTATATAGCTATATAGGTGGTATTATGAGTAATTATGTAGATATTTTGAATAAGAATAATAAAACAGAATTTTTAAAAGAACTATATCAAATTGGCCTTATGAATGAAGTGCCAATTATCACAGATGATTCTTTAATGGTAGTTCTTAGTTTGATGAAAGCAAAAAACGCAAAACGTATATTAGAAATTGGTACAGCTATTGGTTATTCAGCTCTTTGTTTTGTAAGTGATGATAACGAAAGATTAGTTGACACAATTGAAAGAAATGACGTTATGTATAAAGAAGCTTTAAAAAATATTAAAGCATCAGGGTTTGAAGAATGCGTTAATGTGATATTTTCTGACGCACTAGAAGTTGATACAACTAATTTTAAAAAAGAATATGATGTCATCTTTATTGATGCTGCAAAAGCACAATATCAAAAGTTTTTTGAAAAATATGTGCCTTTCTTAAAAGATGATGGAATTGTAATAACTGATAATATTTTGTTTCATGGATGCGTTGAACAAGTTGTTTTTGAAGAAAATAATGATTTATCAAAGAATGTAAAAAACATGGCAAAGAAACTTGATATTTACAATAACTATTTAAGTACACTTGATGAATATAAAACTTATTATTTAAATATTGGCGATGGTTTAGCTGTTACGGTGAGAAAATGAAAATAATTTGTAGTTTTAAGTCACTTGCCTTTGCAAAAGAAATTATCAATAATAAAGTCATAGATGCTTTTATTATTAGTATCGATAAGTATAATCTATTAAGTGAAAGTACATTCGTAAAAGAAGAAGCAACTAGTATTATTCATTATTTAAAAGAAAATAATAAGAAAGTAATAATTGAAATCGCAAGACTATTTCATGAAGATGAGTTATCGGATGTAAAAGAACTAATAGAATACTTTAATAAAGAAGATGTTGATTATTTTATGTATTCTGATTTTGGTGTTAATTATATTCTTAAAAGTCTTAATCTTATTAACAAAGCAATGCTTTACTCAAATACATACCTTACAAATACAAGTGATACGTTAATTTATCAAGAGAAAAATGGAATGGTTGTTTTATCTAACCAAATTAATTCATTAGAACTTATAAAAATAAATAAAAATGTATTATCTAATCAAATTATAAGTGCTTTTGGAAGAGCATTAATAATGTATACAAGAAGACCACTTTTAACTAATTATTTCGAGTATCGAAATGAGTCACATAATCCTAAAGCAACTTCATATTTTCTTCAAGAAGAATTTAGAAGTGATTTATATCCAATTATTGAAAATGATAATAGTAGTAAGATTTATGATTTTGGCTATTACTATCTTTTAGATGAACTTGAAAAATTAGAAAATCCATGTGATATTATAGTTAGTGGAGAACTTTTAACAAATGAAGAATATCTAAAAGTTTTAAGAATATATTCAAACTTATTATTAAAGAAAAAAACAGTTGAAGAATCACTTGAACTTTTAAATAGCATTGGAATCAATTTACATAAAGGTGCTTATTCGAGAAAACTAACTCTTTTAAAAGGAGGTAATAGCAATGAATAAAATTGAACTATTAGCTCCTGCAGGTAATTTAGAAAAAGCAAAAATAGCATTAATGTATGGTGCGGATGCTGTTTATGTCGGTGGCAAAATGTTTAGTCTTCGTGCTAGAGCTTCTAATTTCGATATTCCTGATATAAATGAACTATGTGAATTTGCAAGAGAGCTAAATAAAAAAGTTTATGTTACAATGAATATTTTACCTCACGATGAAGATTTTAAAGGTTTAGAAGAATATTTGTTAAAACTAGAAGAAGCTGGTGTTAGTGCAATTATTACATCAAGTTTATATATTGTAAGATGCGCAAAACGTATTACACCGAAAATGGAATGTCATATTTCGACACAAATGTCAATTACTAACTCATATACAATTAAATATTATGAAGAAGAGAAAATTGATAGAGTTGTTCTTGCAAGAGAAGTTACATTAGAAGAACTTGAAAAAATCTACCCTAATAAAATGCCAATTGAAATATTTATTCATGGGGGAATGTGTTGTAGTTATTCTGGTAGATGTGTTTTGAGTAATTACACAACTGATCGTGATGCAAACCGTGGTGGTTGTGCTCATTCATGTCGATGGAATTATAAACTTTATAAAAATAAAAAATGCATAAATAAAGAAAACCAATTCTTTAATATGGGTTCTAAAGATATGATGGCTTTAAGATATATTCCTAAATTAATAGATTTAGGAGTTGCATCTTTAAAAATTGAAGGAAGAATGAAGTCTTCATATTATCTTGCAACTGTAATCAGATGTTATCGAAAGGCAATAGATTTGTATTATCAAAACAAAAATATAAAAGAAGACGAGTTTACTTGGCTGGAACAAGAAATTGCAAAAGCAGAAAATAGACTTACAAGTGATGGATTTTATCGAGGTAATGTTTTGGTTGAAGGAACACTTTATGATAATAGATCTGAACATCCAACCAAAGAATATATTGGCTATGTTTTAGATTTTGATGAAACAACAAATGTTGCTTTAATTGAACAAAGAAACTATTTCGAATTAAATGATTTAGTTGAATTCTTTGGACCAAATTTGGAAAATACACGTTTTGTTGTTGATAATCTATATTCAGTTGACCAAAAAGAAAATATTGAAGTTGCAAGACACCCTTTAGAAAAACTTTATATTAAGCTTCCTTTTAAAGTACATAAACATGATATGCTTAGAAAAGTAAAATAATAAGTTAGTGAAAATACTTGCAAAAATCATACAAATTTGGTATAATCAATAAATGATAAAATAGTATAAGAAAGAGGATTATTATGGATCAAAAATATAATTTAACCCAAGAAGGTTTAGAGAAACTTAAGAAAAAGTATGAAGAGTTAAAAATTCGTCAAGCAGAAAATATTATCGCAATTCAAGAAGCACGTGGACAAGGTGACTTATCTGAAAATGCTGACTATGATGCTGCTAAAGATGCGCAAAGAGATATTGCTGCTGAATTAAAAGATATTGAAAATAAAATTAATAATGCTGTAATTATTACAAGTACAGAACACAACAATTTAGGTAAGTTTATTACAGTACGTTTCTTAGACGAAAATGAAGAAGAAACATATCATTTAGTTGGTACTATTGAAGCTGACCCACTTGTAAATAAAATTTCTGATTTATCTCCTCTTGGAAAAGCAATAATTAATGCAAAACAAGGAAGTACAGTTCGCGTTAAAACAGAAGATGGCGAACAATTTGATGTGCTAATTGTAAAAATCTCTAAAAAGTAATGAAGACAATTGGTTTTATTATAGCAATGCAAAAAGAAAAACAAGCTCTAATGAACTTGTTTGGTAATTGCACTGATATTAATATTCGTGGTGTTTTATTCACAAAAACAACATATAAAGATTTAAATGTTGTAATTGCACTTGCAGGAATTGGCAAAGTTAATGCTGCTTTAACAACAACATTACTAATTGAACATTTTAATGTTGATTTAATAATAAGCTCAGGAATTGCTGGTGGATATGACAAAACATTAAAAACTCTTGACTTTGTAGTAGCTACATCAGTATCATACTCAGATGTTGATGCTGCACTTGAAGGAGGAGAAGTTTATGGACAAATTCCAGGTCTTCCTGCTGAATATAAATGTGCTTATGAACTTGTCGAAAAAGCAAATATAAAAGATGTTAAATTTGGTAAAATTTTATCAGGAGATCAGTTTGTATCTGACTATGATAAAGTAAGTAATATTGTAAATAAGTATTTTCCAAATGAAAATGTTATGGCTTTTGAAATGGAACTAGGAGCTGTAGCTCAAGTTGCATATTTAATGAATGTAAAATTGCTTGCTTTAAAATGTATTTCAGATATTATTGGTGAAACTAACTTAACTGATTATAATACATTTTCATTTGCTGCTAGCAATAAGCTTGCAAGCCTTGTTGAACAAGTACTAAATGTAATTTAAAAAAGTAGATTTAAAAATCTACTTTTTTTCGTTTATAAGATTTAAAATTACTTTTGATGATATTAGTAATCCACCAATACTTGGCAAATAAGACATTGATCCAAGAATATTAGAATCATTTTTTATTGGAAGTTCTGTTGAAAATAATACATCTAAATGGTTAATTTCTCTTTTTCTAAGTTCGAGTCTCATGACTTTTGCAAGTGGGCATGTATGAGTTTTAGAAATATCTGTTAGCATGAGTTTTGTTGGGTCAAGTTTATTTGCAGTGCCAAGAGAAGAAATGATTTTTGTGTTGTTTTTTAAACAATTTTCGATAATTAATAATTTTCCAGTAACATTATCAATAGCGTCTACTACATAATCATATTTTGAAAAGTCAAAATCATTTATTGTTTCTTTTGATACGAAGCATTCATGTGTATTAATTATAAGGTTTGGATTAATATCCAAAAGTCTGTTTTTCATAACATCAACTTTTGACATGCCTATAGTAGAATTTAGTGCTATTATTTGTCTATTTAAATTAGTAATATCAACTTTATCGAAATCAACGATAGTGATTTTTCCGATTCCGCTTCTTACTAAAGACTCACATACATAAGAACCAACTCCACCAATCCCAAATACTGCAACGGATGAGTTTTGTAAAATATTAAGTTTTTCTTCACCAATTAAAAGTTTAGTTCGATCAAATTGCATAATTTTTACCTCAGCATTAATTATACAATAAAATGTTTAAAAATAATATAAAAATGTTATTTTAAATGTAGATATAATTTTGTTAGTGCTCTTTTTTCTATTCTTGAAACATAACTTCTACTAATTCCCATGCTTTTTGCAATTTCTTTTTGCGTTTCTACTTTTCTATTATTAAAACCGAATCTTCTTGAAATAATGTCATATTCTCTTTCATCAAGAATAGATAAGGCTTTATTTAATTTTTCGATTTCTTCTTCGGCTATTATACTCGAGGTAATAGATGGACTTTTATCTTCGATAATATCATAAAGTTTTATTTCATTTCCTTCTTTGTCAGTTCCAATTGAAGAAAATAGGGAAGTTACATCTTTGTGTTTTTTATTATTTCTTATATACATTAATATTTCGTTTTCAATACATCTTGATGCATAAGTAGATAGTTTAGTGTTTGATGAAAAATTATATGAATCTACCGCTTTAATTAAACCATATGCACCAACCGATAATAAATCATCTTTTTCTTCTTTGTGATTTTCAAACTTCTTAACAATGTGTGCAACAAGTCTTAAATTATGTTCAATAAGTGTGTTTCTTGCGTCATAGTCTTTTTCTTTCCACTTATTTAAATA
>CAJGCS010000027.1 GCA_904501965.1 uncultured Bacilli bacterium
ACCTTCAATATCTTTATATTCAACTTCGATATTAGATAAAGCAGTTTTTGCTTGAATATCCCAGTTAATTATTCTTTCACCACGGTATAATAATCCTTCGTTATATAAACGAATAAATACTTCTGCAACTGCTTTTTGTAATTGTTCATCTAAAGTGAAGCGTTCTTTTGTATAATCAAGTGATAGACCAAGTGCTGCCCATTGTTTACGAATATAACCTGCGTATTCGTGTTTCCATTCCCATGCAACTTCTAAGAACTTTTCACGGCCTAGTTCATATCTATTTGTGCCTTGTTCTTTTAATTTAGCATCAACTTTTGCTTGAGTTGCAATACCTGCATGGTCCATACCAGGTAGATATAAAGCATCATAACCTTGCATTCTTTTTTGTCTAATAATAATATCTTGAAGTGTTGTATCCCAAGCATGTCCTAAGTGTAATTTACCAGTTACATTTGGTGGTGGAATTACAATAGTGTATGGTTGTTTAGTCTTATCACCACTTGTAAAGAATCCTTCTTTTAACCAATAATCATATTTTCCTTCTTCAACCTTCTTATGGTCGTATTTAGGAGCCATTAATTCTTTCATACTTTTTACCTCTTTCTAATAAAAAAATCCTTAAAGTCTAAATTCAAAACGAACTTACACTTTAAGGACGAGTCTTTTAAATAAGTACCCGCGGTACCACCTTAATTAAAACAAATATTATTTGTTTTCTCTTAATTATACTTTTAACGCAAGTAACTCGGGTATAGCTATAACATATTTTTGTTTTTCTGACCATACCTTCTCCAAGGCTACCTTCAAAACCAACTAATCAAGTTTTTCACCAACCAACTTGTCTCTAAAAATATTTGATTTTTACTCTTCCTCTTCAAACGAATTTATTTATAAATACTATGAAATTATATCTTAAATTATCAAAAATGTCAAAAACTTTGCGACTTATT
This sequence comes from uncultured Bacilli bacterium, assembly GCA_904501965.1. Lineage (GTDB taxonomy): Bacteria > Bacillota_I > Bacilli_A > ML615J-28 > CAG-313 > CAJGCS01. The sequence continues at coordinate 954 of CAJGCS010000027.1, forward strand.
TAACATCGCCATAAAACTTTAATGCTCCATGTGGAGATAAAGATAATTTAAATATTTTAACACCTTCAGGTGATGCAATACGTTTAAATTGATTTTGTTTAAATCTTCTTAAGAAATTATTATAATATTTCTTTGCAACATCATCATCTAGATTAAATAGATTAGTTACCAAATATACTACTCTTTCCATTGATGCTCCACGTGCAAAAATTTGATGAAGAATAAAGTCATTGATTTCATATTTACCAATGATATCTTCTGTAGCTTGACTTGATGAAACAAGCTCTGGTGAAATTGTTGCATTAATAATATCTGTTAATACAAAAGATAAGTTTGGCATTGTGTTCGCAAAGTATGCAACAAGCGAACGAATTGCAGTTTTTGGTAGCCCTGCATTAATATTATACATTGACATTTGATCACCATTAAATGTAGACCAACCAAGAGCAATTTCACTCATGTCGCCAGTTCCAAGAACAATTGCATGTTCTGAATTTGATACATTCATTAAAACAAATGTTCTATATCTTGCTTGAGCATTTTCATAAGTTGTATTCTTTTCATTTTCATCATGATTAATTAAATCAAAGTGACTTTTGATTTCATTACCGATTGGTAATACAGTAGCTTTAACACCAAGTCCATTCATTAAGTCAAGTGCTAGTTGTTGTGATTTACTACCTGTTGCAAGAGCTGGCATTGAATAAGCTAATATATTTGAAACAGGAATAGAATATTTAGTAAAACAACGATGTGCCATAAGAATTGCAAGGCATGAATCAAGACCGCCGCTTACTCCAATAACAACTTTATTAAGTCCAATGTGATTTAAACGATGATATAAAGATGCACAAATAACATCTATTATTTCTTCGGCATCTTCTTTTGAATTAATAACAAAAGGTTCTTTTGAAGGAATATTTGTTAAATAATAATCATCTGTTTCTTCAAGAGAAAATTCAACAAAATATTCACTTTCAGCTTGAACGAAATGTTTATTCATTCTTTCAAATTTAATGTAATCTAAATCAACATCAACATATTCAATATTAGATGAAAATGATGTATTAGTTTTACTAATTAATTTTTCACCAGCTGTATATCCTACCATTTGCCCATTATATAAAACATTACTTGCAGTTTCAGATGTATTAATTGATGTTAATAAATAACAATTTCTATTTTTTATTGATGTTGCCTTAACTAAACTTTCAAATTCATTATTTTTATTTAAATAGTATCCACATGAATTCAAGTTAAATACAAGTTGAGTATCGTTAATTGTATCTAAATCTTCACCAATTTCAACAGAGAATGAAATATTATAAGCAGAATTAATAAATTTAACATTCCCAAATGGAACAAGTTCACCAAAAAGTTCAACTTCAACAAGTGAATCATAAAATTGATAAGCTTCTTCAAAGATATGGTCCTCATTATCAGTTGAAATTTTTGGTACAATACCTAAAACTGAACCATCTTGTACTACATAAGCTACATCATATAAATTATCTAAGTATTCAAAACTGCCACCAACAATAACAATTTGTTCGGAACTGTTTTTTACAATATAATTTAAAGCTAGTTTTTGTTCATTTAGAATTTCTCGGTTCTTATGCCAATCGCCAAGTCTTGCACCTGTTAATGATAATTCTGGAAAACATATAATTGATGCATCTAAAGATTTATTCATAACATTTACAATTTCAATTGCATTTTCCATTGGTTTACCAAGATAAACCACAGGTGATGCAAGAGCTACTTTTAAATATCCATGTTTATACATAATTACACCTCATATAATTTATTTTCTTTGATGAAATCTAGAACTTCTTTTGAAACAAAATCAACATTAGTATTAAGTTTAAATGCTGATGATGAAATCATTCTCGTTTTATCACCAAGAATATTAACAACTTTAAAGTTATTTTCGTATTTACTTAACAATTCATTATTCTTAATATACTTATTCAAGTCATCTACATTTTGATGTCTTGTAATTACTAAGAATTTATTTTCTTTAATTAGTGTTTCTGGATTAATCCAAGTATCAAGTTTTAATAAACAATCATCTCCAATAACCATTATCGGATGATTGAAGTATCTTAAAGTTTCGATTGAACCCTTGTAGGCACTTGACTTTTCATAATCAGAAATTAAAATTCTATTTTTATAATCTAATTTATTAAATTCAATTTCTAACATATTAACTCGTTTATCAAAACTTGTAAGGTTTTTTAGGTTATATTCGTTTCCATTTGGAACAACTAAAACCCTTCCAATACTTGATAAATAATCAATAATCTCTGTGTGAGCTAACGTAATTGGATCAAATGATCCTCCAAATAAGAATCTTGGATAAATCTCATTAACAACTTCGTTTGCAGAATTAATAGCTTCTGCAATATTCCAGGCACCATAATACGCATCACCTATAACAGAAATACTCTTTTTTTCTTTATAAAGTGTTTCGCTTCTTCTATTTTTATCTTGTTTTAATAAAAGATACTCTTCATATAGCTTTTTATCAAATGCAGAAAAAATCATATCAATAAAATTTTGATCAACCTTTGAACCTAGTGCTTCAACAATAATATCAAAATTAAATTTTTCTACTTTATCTGTTTCAACAATTTGTTTTCTTTTTGTTCCAGCAACTTCAAGAAGTTCATTCAATTTTACTGTCAAAATATTTGATTCAAAAGAAACAGGCGAAAACTTAGATAATATCTTAATATCTTCATTCATTAAATCATTCAGTTCTTTTTTAGATGCAGGTGAAGATTCAATATCTCTTCTATAAACAATTGAAACATCATTGCTAAGTCTTTTTAAAGCTCGTGCGACGTCACAAGCAGTATTACCAAGACCAATTACACCTACTTTTTTATTTTGAATATTTAATTTTCCTTCATTATAGGCTTTTAAAACTTCAATTGCTTTATAAACAAACTCACCATTTAATGATGTAGTTTCATTTTCACAACCAATAGCAACAATAATATGTGTATATTTAGATAAACTATCTAAATCATGCTTACAAAAACGTTTATTAACTATATTTGATGCTTTAGAAATTGCTTCAATATGTTTTTTAAATAATTCTTTATTAAATCTAAAGTCTGGAATAGCATTAAGAACGATTCCTCCAAGATTATCTTTTTCGTAAATTGTTGGTTTAATTCCTGCTTTTAACAAATGATGGGCAATTGCAAGACCTGCAATACCACCTCCAATTATTAAAACATTATCTTTTTCAACTTGTTTTGGATAAGTTATTAACTCATCAAAATATCTTTTACCAATATTTTGTTCAATATTATAAAAATCAACGTTTTTAAATAAACAATTACCAAAACATTGTTTGTCATGATCACATAAAATACTTGTCAAATAAGGAAATGGGTTAGTTTGAAATAATACTTCTTTTGCAAGATCGTACTCATTTTCTTCAATTAATTTAGTAATTAATGGAATATTATTATGAATAGGGCAATGCTTTTTACAATTGGCATTAGTACATTTTTTACATTTATTAGCAATATTGTTTATCTCATTCATATTTGACACCATAATCTTTCATCTTATTATATAATATTTTTAAAAAAATAACAAATAAAAAAAACAATATAATTGATTTTAATTATATTGTTCTTTTTTTATTTAGATATTCCTTAAAGAAATCTCCTCTTTTTTCATATGATATAAATTCATCATAGCTTTGAAAACCAGGCGAAAATAACACAACAGCGTTATCAAGTTTATTTGTAAACAAGAAATTTAATGCTTCTTCTAATGTACTAAAATAATTACCAATATTAGTTTTATCAAAAATAACTTTACCAACTATTGAAAATAATATTACATATTCAAAGTCTTTAAGTATTCTTATATACTCACAAATATTTTCATTATTATAATTTCCCCCAACAAGAATGATCTTCTTTTTTAAAGGATAATTTTGCTTAATAAAATGAGTTGCTGAAATAAGCGAATAAAGGTTTGTTGACTTAGAATCATTGATAAAAACAGTTGACTTATAATTATCTAATAAAATTCTTTCCAAACGATGTGAAAGACCCTGATATTTAAATAATCTACCCAAATATTTTACATTTAAATATTTATTATTTACAACATATAATGTAAGTATCGTTGCAAGGTAGTTTTTTAAATTATGATCGCCAGGTAAAGAAAAATTATTTATACTGATTAATTTCTCATTATTTAAATATACAAAATCATCTTTAACATAACATGTTGCATTAGTATTGTTTAGTGAAAAGGTTAATGAATTACATGAAAATAAATTTATTACTTTATTAATAATGTTATTTTCATACTCGTAGATAAACACATCCTTACCATCCATATTCTTAAGTGGCATAAGTTTTGCTTTTATATAACCATTAAATGTTTTATGATGAGCAATATGATGTTTTTCTAAATTCAGTAACACATAAATATTTGGTCTTAGTAATTTTGAATATTCTAACATATAGCTAGAGGCTTCAATGATTATTCCATCTTTATTATCAAAGATTAGATCAAATAATGGTATTCCAATATTTCCACCACAACAAAATTCATCTTTTAATACTTCATTTAACATAGAGGTAACTGTTGTTTTACCATTACTACCTGATATTACTATTTTATACTGATTCATTTTTATTAAATGATAAAGTTCTAAATCACTAATAATTGTTTTCTTACCTATTTTTGCAAGTTTCATAAAATTTGTATCATTAGGAATACCAGGGCTTTTAATAATAATATCAAAATCTTCTAAGTTTATATTATCGATACTACTATCATCAAAAATATGATACTTAATATCCATCTTATCAAAATATCTTTTTATACTTTTATTACTAATACCTTTGCCATATAGTAAATATTTCATTAAATCACCAGTTTTAATACTACCCCTACAACTACACAAATTGTAGATATAATAAAGTATAATATTGCAATAGTAGCTTCTTTAAATCCACTAAGTTCCAAATGATGATGAATTGGAGACATTTTAAAAAGTCTTTTTCCTTTTGTTCTTTTAAAAAAGTAAACTTGTAAAATAACTGATAGTGTTTCTATCACAAATATAAATCCAAATATTAATAACATAAAAGGTATATTTAAAATTATTGCCATAACACCTAAATATCCTCCTAACATTAAAGAACCAGTATCTCCCATAAATAATTTAGCCTTAGAAAAATTAAAAAATAAAAAGATAATAATTGAAATTAGCATTGAGGCAGATACAATAACTACACTATTATTGCCAAATAACATTCCCATAAAAATAAATCCAACAATAACAGGAAGAATTGACATACTCAAAAGGCCATCAAGACCATCTGTTAAATTAGTTGCATTTGTACAAGATGTAAATATCAAACATATAAATGGTCCGTATAAAAAGAATAATTCAATATCTAAATTAAAAAATGATACTTTTGTAGATTTATTAAAATATAAATATAAAAAGTAAAAGAAAATACTAATTATAAGTTCCAATGAAAACTTTAATAAAGGTGATAAACCTTTGTTGTTCTTTTTAATAATAATTAATAAATCATCAATTAACCCAATTATAAAGTATCCAATCATTACAAAAAGAATTAATATTAAATCAAGAATCTCCGAATAAGTAAAAGACAAGTTTTTAAAAAAGACTAAAAATAAAAATAAACTTAAAAGAAATGTAATAAAGATTATTATTCCTCCAATAGTAGGAGTTCCACTTTTTATATAGTGTGATCTTGGGCCTTCTTTTCTAATACTTTGTCCAAACTTTAGTTTTTTTAAATATGGTAATAAATAAAAATAACTAAAAATCATAAGAATAAATATTAAAAAGAAATAAATTATAACTAATATATTATTCATATTTATTTACATATTCCATGATATACTTTAAATCAGAAAACTCTCTTACTTCTTTTCCTATAATTTTATTTTCATTTCCTTTACCAAGAATTACTACAATATCACCTTTATAGCTTGCATTAAGTGCAAGTTCAATGGCATTTTTTCTATTTGTTTCAATAATAAAATTTTTCTTTTTTACATCTTTTGTTAAATCATTAATAATATCATTTACATTTTCATCACGAGAATTGTCTTCTGTAAAAATTACGATATCAGAGTATTCGCAAACAAGACAACCAAGCGAACTTCTTTTCTCTTTATCTCTATTTCCACCAACACCAAATACACAAATAATTCTTTCCTTTTTAACATTATTTAAATATTCTAAAACTTCTTTAGTAGCAAGGGTACTATGAGCATAATCAACAATAATTTTTACGCCATTTTTTTCAAATACATTCATTCTACCTTCAACTTGACTAAGCTTATTTAATACATAAATTATGTCATTTATCGGAATATCAATTGTTACAAGCATACTAAATACAGCTGTAATATTTAATATATTATATTTTGAAATAAGTTTAGTTTTTATTAAATACTCATTTCCTTCATATTTTATTAAAAATATTGTTTCATCTAAAGTTGAATTTAACACCTTTATAGTTACATTTGCATTATTATATCCATAAGTTAATTTTTTTATATCACTTAATTTATAAAAATAATCAAACTCTTCCATATCTTTAAATAAAACTGTAGCATTTTTAGTATTTAACAATAACCTTCCTTTAGAGTTTAAATAGTTTTCATAAGTTTTATGATATTCTAAATGTTCTTTGTTAAAGTTAGTAATTAATGAATAATCAAACTCTAGACCTAATACTCTTGATTCACAAATTCCTTGACTACTTACTTCTAAAACAAAATAATCATAATTCATTTCGTTCATCATTAAATATTTATATATTTTTGTTATAGAAGGTGTTGTATTAGATGTAATAAATGAAGTTTCTTTTAATCCATAAAATGACTTTACACCACTACTCCCAATTAACAAAACATCTTTATTTAAGTTTTTCAAAGTTTCGTAAAGAAGTGAAGTCACAGTTGTTTTACCACATGTACCGCTTACTCCAATTGTAATAGGCATTTTATGATACTTATTAAAATATAAACACTTTAAAAGCCTTGCAAGTTCTACTTTTGGGCTTTCTACTTTAATAATATTAATTTTCTCTTTTACTTCTTTATTAAAATTTAAAGATGTAATAATTGTTTTAGCACCAAGTTTAATTGCTTCATTTATATATTTATCATCAGTTGAATCTTTTAAGTTCACAAAACATGTATTTTTAGATACATCTTTCGAAAAATCAGTAACTTTTGTAATTTCATGATTATTAACAATAAGTTTGTCAAAATATTTATTATAATATTTATGTAAATATTCTTTTATTTTCATATTTATGTGTATATTAACACATACCCTCCTTCTATTATCTGTTCTGAAGCTTCTGGTATTTGGGTAATGACCTTTGTACCATTTCCAATTATTTTAAACTTATATTTTTCATATTTCGGCAAATCTTTTATATTCATACCAGTATAGTCTTTTACAACAACATTAGGTAAATCAAACCAAAATTGTTTCGATTTTTCAATTCCACCTTCTTGAGGAGGAATATTTAATATCGTAAGTGCATCCATTAAAACTTCTTTTACCATTGGAGCAACAACTACCCCACCATATTGAATAGTATTCTTCGCATTCTTAATTGCGATCATAACAACTAAACTTGGATCATTCATCGGAGCAATACCTAAAAAAGATAAAATATACGACCCACTTACATATTTTCCATCTACCGCAACTTGCGCTGTAGCAAACAATCAATTAAGCACCCATATTAGATAATCCATCTTTTAATTTTATTGAGATTGTCTCATTTGTAACAATTATTTTATCTATAATAAGTCCAATAATAATTTTTGTAGAAGTAATATTATTAAGAAGTGTTTCTTTTGTTATCTTAATTTTATTTATAAAAGAATAAAGTTCTTTTTTTGTTAAAGATAATTTATTATTTAAATCATTTAATTTAATATTTCTTTGTTCATTTATTAATTCAATCTCTTTTATTTTTAAATTATAAAGTGATGTATTATTTTCATCAGTTAAAATTCTATCAATTAGTCTACTAATTTTATCTTTATCTTTTAATATTTCTTTTTCAATAATATTTATCTCTTTATAAATAGTTTGTAATTTATTTTTTATTAAAAAGTCAAAATCATCTTTTGACAAATCTATAATTTCGTTTAAAATTTGAGTTGTAATACTAATTATAATATTATCTAAATATTCTTTATTAATTCTTTTTGTTGGGCAAAGAGTCCGGTTATTTTTATGTGTACTACAAACATAATCATAGTATTTTTTATTATTACTTTTTGATCTTGACCAACCATGTAATTTTTTACCACAAACTCCACATATTAAATATCCAGTTAAAAGATAATTATTTGTAATATTGTTTGATAACTGATGTGAATTGTTTTTACTATTTAAGATTAGTTGTACTTTATTAAATAAATCATCATCAATAATTTTAGGAAAAGCATTAGGTTTTATATAATATTCGGGTTTTTTTACCCCATTATCATATTTTCTTTTCCTTATATATTTCGGATCTGCATATACATAAGTTCCATTATATTTTTTATTTTGTAATATATACTTAATATTTTGTCTTGTAAAAGCTCTCCCTAATTTATTTTTATATCCATGTTCATTTAAATAATTTATAATATCATTAATACTAAATCCAAGGGCATATTTTTCAAATATATCTTTAATAATATGTGCTTTTGCCTCATCAATAATAATATTTGATGCACCTTTAATATTTATGTCCGAATTTTTTTGTTTTTCAGAAATTAATCCAAAAGGTAATAAACCAACAGCCTTATTCTCTTCTACTTTTTTTATTGTTCCTTTTATGGATGTAGCTGCACTATTTTGTGCATGATATTGGGCTACAATTCCAAGCATACCTCTTAGAAGCGCACTAGATGGATCACCATTATCTTCGAAATCTAATGCCTTCAAAACACAATTATTTTTTGATAAAAGGGTTATAAATGATAAAGTATCTTCTAATTTTCTTGAAAATCGATCCAATTTGTATACAATGCATACTCCATAAAACCCTGGATTATCTTCAATAAATTTTAACATTCGATCAAACTCTGGTCTAAGTCTTCCTTGCATACCTGAAACATTATCTTCCTTAAAGATATCCGAGTTTTCTAAATAAAACTCATATTCGTATGACTTTGTTTTATTTATTTCATTTATAAATTTATTTATTTCATCTAATTGCAATTTAAGTGAATTATCTTTTATGTCCTCTTGTGATTTTCTTAAATATGCACAAACGCGAATCCTTTTAATGTGACTTTTATCAAAATATACATTCTTGTTTGTCTTTTTCCAACCTTTATCAATTAAACTAATTTCATATGAAGTAAAGTGATTCATAATTTTTCTTTATTAAATGAAATAAATAGATCAATCATAGTCTCTTGTAGTAATGCAAAGTTCGTAAATTTATTTTTTATAACATATATTCTTTCAAGATCTATATTTCCTTTTTGTTTTACTAGTCTATCTCTATCTATTATAATCATATTATTATCCTTTCTTTAAAATTTCTCATATTAAATAATATGATTAAACTCTATTTTTATAACTCAATAATAAAAAGCAGATAATAATCATATTATCTGCTTTGTTTAATTATTCTTTATATCTGCTTGACCACTCTTTTATTTGATTATTTTCAACAACTACATCAATTATTCCTACAGCTTTCGTTGTTTTATTAACACAAACAATTGAACAAGTTCCATTACCAATTACCTTGATTGTAGAATAGTTTGAAACTGTCAAAACACTTTCATTTGTTGATGACCACTCATAATCTAGTCTTGAATCGGAATGATTTGGACTAATAATAAAACACTCATAACTAGATGACCACTCAGGAATTTCCATATTTAATTCAATAGTTGGAGTTAAAGGTTGTTCTTGTTCAGTATTTATATTTAATGATTTAAAT
>CAJGCS010000028.1 GCA_904501965.1 uncultured Bacilli bacterium
GTTCTCTTTCATCGTAAGTTATTGCAACTGTATATTTAATATCAATTACTTCTATTTCTTTATTTCGAATTAAAAAATCATTAACAACAAGTTCCAAATCTTTTTCATGTTCTTCGTCAAAGATTTTTACAAGCATAAAAAAACCTCCTTATGATACATATTAATTATATCAAATCAATATGTCTAAATAAGGGGGTTTTTGTAAATACATTTTTCTTTTAAAGAACAATTTATGCATTTAGGATTTTTTGAAAGACAATGATATCTTCCAAAGAATAATAATAAATGATGTCCTAAATGATATTTACTTTCATCAATTTGTTTCATTAATTCTTCTTCTACTTTTAGAACTGAATCAGTAGATTTTGCAAGGCCAAGTCTTTTTGATACTCTTTCCACATGAGTGTCAACTGGAATTCTAGGAATTTTATATCCTTCAACTAAAATTACATTAGCTGTTTTTCTTCCAACGCCAGGCAATAAAACAAGTTCTTCAAAGTTAGAAGGAACAATTCCATTATGTTTTTCGACAAGTTTTTTTGAAAAAGCGATTATATTTTTACTCTTTGTTTTATATAAGCCAATTGTTCTAATAATTTCTTCTACATCATTTACACAAGCATCCATAAGTTCAAATGCTGTAGGATATTTTTCAAATAATAAAGGAGTGACTTTATTTACTGACTTATCTGTTGTCTGTGCACTAAGAATGGTTGCAATGGATAGTTCAAATATATTACGGTAATTAAGTTCACAACAGGCATTAGGAAACATTTGGTAAATTTCTTCTAATATTTCTTTAGTACGTTTATTTTCTTTTAACATATATACTATCAATTAATTCTTTGATTTTTGGATCAGCATTAATTTCTGTTCTTCTTGTATTTTGTTTACTTACAAGTACAGCATCAGCATATTTAAGTGATTGCTTTTGAACTTTTGTAGATTGTAAAATAGCACGTTTGATTTCTTCTAAATCATAACCATTATCTACCCATTCATTAATAATTAATAAATCTCCCGAAGTAAGCGGCTTAGAGAACATCTTTTCTGTAAATGAAATAATTTCACCAACGATAATTGTTTTATCATAGTCAGTAGTTTTATTATTATTTAATAAATCTCCAAGTTTGTCCATGATTTGGTCTAAATTAAAAGTTTCTTTTGATTCTTCATCTATTAAAATTTCAATCATCCCTTTTTGAACAAGTAGCATTAAATAATTAGATAAATCTTCTTCGCTAATTGATACTTTTTCTTTTAATGCTTTTACTGATAAATATGAATTTCCTTCATCTTGTTGATTATATAGAACCATTAAAATCATTGCTTCGATTTCATTAAGATTAAGTCTAACATAATTTTTGATTAATGTTTCATTAAATGAAATAGTCTTTGATTTAATTAATTTGCCAATGTTATTCATTTTATCACCTATTCTAATACAGCCATTTTTTCAAGTGCAATACGCGCAGCTTCTTGTGTAGCTTCTTTTTTTGTACTACCTACTCCTGTACCAAGACGAATTCCATCAAGTACAGCAGTCATAGTAAATACGCGTTTGTGAGGAGGTCCATCAACATCGTCTAATACATATACAAGATCACTTCTTTTTTCTGATTGAACAAATTCTTGAAGTCTACTTTTATAGTCTACAAAAGGTTTTTCTTCTCTTGCAAAAATTAAAGGGAATACTTCTTTTTCTAAAACTTTTTTTACATCTTTAATACCATTTGAAAGATAAATTGCGCCAAGGAAAGATTCAAATGCATCTGACAAAATCGCATTACGATTTCTTCCACCTGTTGCTTCTTCGCCCTTACCTAGAAGTAAAAGTTTATCAATACCTAATTCACGTGCATATTTAGCATTTGCTTCTTCACAAACATATGTTGCTCGAAGTTTACTCATAGCACCTTCTGGCATATCTTTGAAATTTGTATATATATATTCTGCAACTAATAATCCTAAAATAGCATCTCCTAAAAACTCAATTCTTTCATTACTTGAAAGGTTATGTTCATTTGCATAAGATGAATGAGTCATCGCAAGACGGTAGTTTATATCATCTTTCAGTTTAATGTCATATTTTGCAAGAATAGCAGCTAATTCATTTTTGTCAACAGAATCATAATGACGCATAATATACCTCACTTAGTCAATTTGACTAATTTTCTTTTTATAATTTTCTTCAGAATGAATTCTTAAGTAACTATATTCATCTGATGTATTAAATTCTTCTTTTAAAATAATTTCTTCAGAATCTTGGTTAGCTATTTCTAAAAGATCAGAATCTTTTCTAATATCGCAGTACTTAAAGTTCATAGAACCAGATTGCTTTTCACCAAAGAATTCCCCAGGGCCTCTATGGATTAAGTCATACTCTGCAAGTGTGAAACCATCTGTAGTTGATTCCACCATTTTAAGGCGATTATCGCTATTTTCCGTTTTCTTATCTGCAATAAAGAAACAATATGGGATCGCATCTGATCTCATTACGCGACCTCTTAGTTGGTGAAGAGTTGCCACACCAAATCTTTCAGCTCCAAGAACAACTATTGTAGTTGCATTAATAACGTTAACGCCAACTTCAATTACACTAGTTGCAACTAAAATACCAATTTCATTTGCAAGGAATCTTGACATTATTTCTTCTTTTTCATCTGCTTTTAGTCTTCCATGAATAAGGCCAACATTTGTAATTTTGTCAAAGTAACGGCACATATTTTCATAAATCTCAGTAGCATTAGCAGTATCTAAAACCTCAGATTCGTCAATAAGTGGGGTTACAACATATATTTGATGTCCATTTGCAAGTTCATTTTTCATATGTTCAATAACAGCTTTTTTACCGCCTTCTTCAACATACTTAGTAATAACTTGTTTTCTATTAGCTGGCATTGTTTTAATGATTGAAATATCAGTATCACCATAAGCAGATATCGCAAGAGTTCTAGGAATTGGTGTTGCACTCATCTTTAAATAATTTACGTCCATTCCTTTATTTCTTATTAACACTCTTTGGCGAACACCAAAACGATGTTCTTCATCAGCTATCGCAATTCCAAGTGCGTGATATTCTACATCTTTTTGAAATAATGCATGTGTTCCAATTGCAACATTTATTGTACCATTTTTAAGGCCTTCAACAATTGCTCTTTTTTCTGCTGTTTTTGTTGAACCAGTTAAAAGAGCAATATTAATATTTGGAAATATTGATAACATATTTTTAACAGTTTCAAAATGTTGTTGTGATAATATTTCAGTAGGGCACATTAATGCAGCTTGATAGCCATCAGAAACAGCAGCTAGAATAGCACTTACTGCTACAACTGTTTTACCACTACCTACTTCGCCTTGTAATAAACGATTCATTGCATATTTTGCATTAAGATCTTTAAAAATATCATTGATTACTTTCTTTTGATCCACTGTTAATTCATAAGGAAGTGTTTTCCAAAAAGCTTCTAACATTTCCATTTTTGGTTTTATTTCAAAGCATGATTCATTAAGTTGTCTTTTGTAATGAAGATATTTCATTGACATTTGATATTTAAGAAGTTCTTCATATTTTATACGTTTAATTGCTTTTTCAATATCTTCTTTTTTGTCTCCAAAATGTAGAATCTTAACAGTTTCTTGCATACTTAATAATCCATGTTTATCTAAGTATTCTTTAGGAAGCGTTTCTACAATTTTGTTTTTATATCTTCTATATACTTTTTCAACTATTTCAATATATTTTGAATCTGTTATTTCTTTAACATTATAATTTGGAATTATATCTCTGTTAAATTCATCTAAAATAATTAGATTGTTAACTGTAAAGTTATACATGTTTTGGAAAAATTTTCCTTGAACTCTAATTACGCTACCATAGTTAATTTTATTTTTTAAATATGAACGATTAAAAATAGTACAACGTATTTTTTTCCCTTCGACTTCCATTTGAAAAACAACAGCTGAAAGTTTTGTTTTTAAGTGGTTCACTGTAAGTTTTGTTATAACTGTACCTTCTAGTACAATGTTTTCATCAACTACTGCAGTTTCAATTGAAGATACATTATAATCATCATATTTAGTAGGGAAGTTAAACAGGATATCTTCTACTGTTGTTATTCCTTGTTTTTTTAAGATGTTTTGATATCTAGTAAGAATGTATTCTTCATTTGCAAGGCTATATTTTTCTAACATATTAACTCCCCCTTTCTTTGTTTATAAAAAGAAAGTCTAATTTTTATAGACTTTCTATTAATAGTTTTTCTTTTTATTCAATTGATAAAATATAACTATAAACGTTTTGTCCGCCATTTATTGTATCTACTTCAACATTTGAATAAGTAGCTTCGATGTATTCTGTTAAAGCAGCTAATTCTTCTTCATCTACATCTTTACCATAAATGATTGTAATGATATCTTTTTCTCTAATATCAGTTATATCAATTAAAGCTTTTGTAGCTTCTAAACGATCTGCAACTGATACTTTCATTGCACCATTACAAATACCAATGTAATCGTCTTTTTTAATGTTGACACCATCAATTTCTGCATCTCTAATTGAATAAGTAATTAAACCAGTTGTTACATTAGAGATTACATTTTGTAATTCTTCTAAAATTACATTAATATCACCGCTTGATAAATCTAACATTGTAAGAGCTGAATAACCTTGGGCAAGTGTTTTAGATTTAACAACATATACATTTGCATCTTTATAATATTTAGCAGCTTGTTCTGCAGTTAATACGATATTACTATTATTTGGGAAAACAATAATGTTTTCTGCATTAATACTATCGAAACCTTTTACAAAGTCTTCAGCTGCAGGGTTCATGCTTTGGCCACCTTCAACAACGTAGTCAGCACCCATTTGTTTGAAAACATCAACTAATCCTTCGCCAGATGCAACACAAACTACACCAAATTTCTTAGGAGCTTGTTGTTTTCTCATTTCTACACATTCATCACAGTTACATTCTTCTTCTGATACAGACATTTCACTGTGTTGAACTGACATGTTTTCAATTTTTAAAGTAACGAATTCACCATATTGTTGGCAAGTTGATAAAACAACACCAGGTGTTTTTGTATGAACGTGAATTTTAACGATATCTTCATCTTTGATAGCAACAATACTATCACCTAAAGTTTCTAAGAAATCAGTGATAACTTTGATATCAAAGTTAGCGATATCAACTTTTGCGTATTGTAATTGTAAAATAAATTCTGTACAATAACCATATTCAAGTTCACTGTGAGCATTAAATGTTCTACTTACACTTACATGTGTGTTTTCTAAAATTGCAGAAGCTTCAATAGGTTCACCTTGTAATGCTTTTAACATACCTTCAATAACGCATAAGTAACCAACAGCACCACTGTCAACTACACCAGCATCTTTTAATACAGGAAGTAAATCTGGAGTTCTTTGTAAAGAACGATTTCCTTCTTCCATTAATAATTCAAAGAATTCAACAAATGTTGTTTCATTTGTAACATGTTCATTAACATATTCAACTGATTCACGAGCAACAGTTAAGATAGTACCTTCTTGAGGTTTTAATACTGCACCATATGCTTGAGTAACAGCTGATTTAAAAGCAACACCAAGTTCTACAGCATTAACAGAACTATGTCCTGCTAAACCTTTGTATAAACCACGGAATAATTGTGATAAGATAACACCTGAGTTACCACGTGCACCCATTAACATTCCGCGTGATGCTTTTTTTGCAACTTCATAAATTGAACTTTCACTAACATTTTTAATTTCAGCTGCCCCTGCTTCAATAGTCATTCTCATGTTTGTACCAGTATCACCATCTGGAACTGGGAAAACGTTTAGTGCATCTACTTTTTTATAATTTAATGCAAGATTAGCTGCACCACTAATAACTATTTCCTTAAAAAGTTGTCCATTCATTTTATTTGACATAAATATTTCTCCTTATAGGTTATAATCAATTAAATTTAAGTTTGTATTATTGATAAGGCACACTTATCAATTATAACAACTTATTCTACCACATTAAACCTAAAAAAGCAAGTAATTAAATCAAGCTAGTATTAATAGCGATTTATTAAATCTTATCACTTGCAAAAATGGTATATATGTGATATAATATACAAGGTTAAATATCGAAGGAGGATTATCATGGCTCGTAAATGTTATATAACTGGCGTTGGATCAAAATCTGGTAATAATCGTTCTCACTCTTTACAAGCAACTCGTCGTACTTGGAAAGCTAATTTACAAAAAGTTCGTATTAAAGATGAAAATGGTCGTGTTATTAGAGTATACGTTTCTACACGTGCATTACGTACTGGTATTAAAAACGGAACTATCGAACGCGCATAAAAAGATAAGCAGCTGCAGAGGCTGCTTTTTATTTTGCAAAAAAAGGAACTGTTTTACAGTTCCTTTAATTTTTTATATGTGTTTTCTATATCACTACTTTTCATAAGATATGAACCAACAACAATAATATCACATCCTGCGTTTTTTACAAGCTTAGCAGTATCTAAGTTAATTCCACCGTCAACTTCAATCAAAAAGGATAGTTGTTTATCTTGTCTAACAGAATTTAAATAAGCGATTTTTTCCACCGCATTTTGATTAAACACCTGTCCTCCAAAGCCTGGCTCAACACTCATCACCAAAACCAAGTCTACTTCTTCAAGCAAAGGTAACAACGTTTCTACCTTTGTATTTGGTTTAATTGAAACGCCTGCTTTAGCTCCGCCATTTTTTATCTTTTTAATTAATTCAAGAGGTGAAGATGTTGCTTCTAAATGAAATGTAAGGTAAGTAGTTCCTGCATCAATATACTTTTGATACTCTTCATCGGGATTAATAATCATTAAATGTGTATCTAAAATTAGATTAGTTTTATTCTTTAAAAACGAAACAAACTCATGATTAAATGTATAGTTAGGGACAAATATATTATCCATAACATCAACATGTAGAAAGTCAGCTTTTACCTTTTCAAGCACTACTAATGATTCATCTAAATTAGTATCATATACATTTAGTATAGAAGGTGAAATCTTCATATTACCACTTCCTTTTACTTTTAGTTTCTGTGATAAATTGCACATAATTTTCATATCTTGATGGAAGTATAGTCTTTTCATCAACGAGTTTTTTTACTGCACAATGTGGTTCATTTAAGTGAAGACATCCATTATATTTACAATCAGCACTTTCTTTAAAAAACTCAATAAAGCTATGAGAAACATCAACCTCATTCATATCGATAAAATCCATCGTTCCAAATCCCGGAGTATCAGCTATCCAACCATCACCAAGTTGTAAGAGTTCTACATGGCGTGTTGTATGTTTGCCTCTATTTAATGCTTTTGAAATATCATTAGTTTTAATGGAGAAGGTAGGATCAAGTGTATTTAATAGACTACTTTTTCCAACACCGCTTTGCCCAGTAATAACACTAATGTGACCTTCAATATAATTTGAAAGTTCATTAAGAAGACTTTCTTTCGCACTTGTTATTATAGTATCATATCCAATATTATGATAGTATTCAATAATTTTTTCTATAGATTCTTTTTCTTTTTTATCAGTAAGCAAATCCCATTTATTAAAAACAAGAATTGGTTTAATATTATAAAATTCTAAGATTGTAATGAAACGATCAAGAAGATTTAGATTCAAATCTGGTTCCTTTACTGAAAAAACAACAAATGCCTGAGATACATTACAAATTGCAGGTCTTACCAAATCAGTTGTTCTTTTTTCAAGTTTAGTTATTGTAGACTCACCAGCACCTTTTGTATATTCAACGTAATCACCAACTTTAGGACTAATTCCTTTTATTCTAAAAACCCCTCTAGGTTTTGCAATTGATGTTGTTTTTGTATCCAAGTCATAAATCGTATATTGACCTGCGACCAAACATGTAATTAATCCTTTAGCCATTTCTTCTTTCCTTCTTTGCACGTAGTTGTCCACAAGCGGCAGATATATCTGAACCATGTTCCATTCTTAAAGTTGCTTGAATATTGTTATCATGTAACACTTTGAAGAATCTTTCTGCTTGTTCGTGGCTAGTTCGTTTGAATGGTTTTGTTGAAACTTCATTATAAGGAATTAAATTAACATAACAACATTTTCCAACTTCATCAGTTGCTTTAATTAAATCAACTAATTCTTTCGCATGAGCTAAAGAATCATTTACGCCTTCAAGCAAAATATACTCAAAAGTAACTCTTCTATTTGTCTTAACAAAATAATAATTTAATGCATCCATTACTTCGCTTAATTGATAACGTTTGTTAATCTTCATTAAATTTGAACGAAGAACATCATTTGGAGCATGTAAACTAATTGCAAGATTAATTTGAAGATCAAAGTCTGCAAATTCTTTTATCTTTGGAACAATACCACATGTTGAAACCGTGATATGTCTTGCTCCAATCTCTAAACCTTTAGGATAATTTACAACACGTAAAAATTTAAGTAGTGTGTCATAGTTATCAAATGGCTCACCAATTCCCATTACAACAATATTAGAAACTCTTCTATTTTCTTTATCAAGTTCTTTTTGAACCATTAAAACTTGTAAAACCATTTCAGAAAGAGTTAGGTTTCTAATTTTTCCAAGTTCACCACTTGCACAAAAAGCGCATCCCATGTTGCATCCAACTTGGCTTGTTACACATACACTATTACCATAGTTATGTGTCATTAATACAGTTTCAATAAATCTTTCATCAGGAAGTTTAAATAGAAATTTAATTGTTCCATCTTTTGATACTTCTTTTGTTTCAACTTCAAGATTGTCAATTATTAAATGTTCTTTTAATTTTTCTATTGTTTTACTAGAAAGATTTGTCATTTCATCAAATGATGAAACGCGTGCTCGATAAAGCCATTCAAATATTTGTGTTGCTCTAAACTTTTTTTCACCAATTGATTCTAAAAAAGTTACAAGTTCATCAAATGAATAATTATATACACTTTGCATATTAAATCCTTTCTAGTTTTGCAATATAAAAGCCATCTTCATTTGTTTTATAGTTTTGAATAATGATATGTTCTTCAACTTTTTTAAATTCGTTATGGCTTTTTAAAAACTCATTTATTAATCTTTCATTTTCATCTTTGTTTATAGTACATGTACTATAAACTAAATGCCCTTTTATTTTAACAAATTTAGATGAATTTTCAAGTATTTGTTTTTGTAAGGCATTTATTTCTTTTATTTTATCGAGTGTCATGTTATATTTTAAATCACTTTTATGATTTATTACACCAAGTCCTGAACAAGGTACATCAGTTAAAACAATATCAAATAACTCGTTAAACTTTGATGTTGTTCCATCTGCTAATATGGCATTTACGATTTTTACCCCAAGTCTTTCTGCATTTTCATTTATTAATCTAATCTTATGTTCATGCACATCACAAGAAATGATTGATCCATTATTATTCATAAGTGCAGCCATATGCATTGACTTAGCACCTGGGGCACTACAAACATCTAAAACCTTCATTCCTTCTAAAGGAGATGCTACTTCTGCAACCCTTATGCTAGATGCATCTTGTGCAACAATCTTACCTTGTTTGAATAAATCATGATTTATAAGCGACTTATTTGTTTTTAGAGTAACGCCTTCAATTAGATATTCAATGTCTTCCTTATTTAATATATTAGACACTTCATCAATACTTGTTTTAAGTAAGTTGATTCTAAATGTATTAAAGTTGTTCTCATTTGACTTAAGGATTTCTTCAACATTATCGTATTGGCTATCTATTAGTTTTACTAAATCTTCATTAATACTATAAAGAATACTTAGACGTTTAATTCGTTCTAACTTATTTATATTATTTAAAGCACATTCAAATACATTTTCTGATATATATCTTCTTAGGATTGCATTAACAAATGTTGATGCTCGGTAGTCTTCTTTTTTCGTGATTTTAACAAGCTCATTTACAACATAATGATTAGGAGTATTCATAAAGCTTATCATATAAGCTCCAACTCTTAAAACATTTTTTACAAATGGTTTTACCCTTTGCCCACTAATTAAACTCTTTAATATATAATCAAGTAGGATTTTATTTTCAACAACACCTGAGGTTACTCTTACATACACTTTTTTATCATGTTCAGTAAAATCAGGTCTCATTTTAATTGTATTATTAATTGTTATATTTAGATAAGCTCCATCATTAAAGACTTGTATTAAGCTTTTAATTATTTCTTTAAACATCATATTCAAATATTGTTAATAAAAAACGATAAGCTGTAAGTTTATATATATACTTTACAAGTTTTTCGTCATCTTTTTCCTTTGTATATATTTCTTGAAAACAAGAATAAATTCTTGTTCCGATTGTAAGCCATTCTTCTTTTTTATAAGTTATTATTCTTTTTTCTTTAACTTGTTCAAAAAGAGCTTTGTAATTTTTATTAATATCCTTTGATAAAGCATATTCAATCATCATATTTAAATCTAAAGAACCATGATAATATATATATCCAGATACATCTTTAGCATTATTAAATTGATTTGTTATTTTTGTAAGTTCTTCAAAAAAACCAATTCTAAAATGTTGCTTGATATTTTCTAAAAATAAAAGTGAACTTAAAGAAAAAATAGAATACAATTCATTTTTTTGTTCTTCAAGTGCTTCAATGCATGAAGAATAATTATTTTCTAAATAATTCTTATATTCTATATTTTGTGTTGTTTGGTATAAGGTATTATAATTATCTAGACTTTCATACATATTTTTTACATATGACCAACGTTCAGTAATTTCTTCATATTTTTCTAAA
>CAJGCS010000029.1 GCA_904501965.1 uncultured Bacilli bacterium
AATATCTGATTTTTCTCCATTTGCAACAACTTGGTAATAGTATGTTTTATTTTCGGCTAGATTTGTTAATAAAGCACGATGAACATATCTTTCTGAAAAACCTGTACTAGAGTCAGTTGGACTTTGTTCTACTCCCCATAAAATTGACGTTGAATTAACTTCTTCATATTTAGATAAATATTTATCAGTGCCGTATCTTACTGTTGCATTTTCATATTTACTATGGAAGTTAATACCTACTTCTTTGTAAGTTTCACCTGTGCTTGCAGAAATATAGTAAATATTAGATGATGCAGCCATAGCTTTTGTTCCTGAAAATGCAAAAAATATTGCAATTGCAACAAAAACAATTAAAGAAGTTCTAATAAAAGTTTTAATTTTTTTATTCATTTCTTACTCCTTTTCTATAAATAATATAAGTTAATTTTAACATAAAATAGTATAATTTTCAAATAATGAGATAAAATTTACAATATACAAATGAATTTACTTTCATACTTAAATGTGATATAATAATAAATACGAAGGAAGGTATTAATATGTTTTCACTTTTTTCAGCAAGTTTAAAAAACCCTGGATCTCTTCCACTTTATTTAAAAATTAAACCCTGGAAATTTATACTTTACATATTGTTTTTAGCAGTAATTTCGGTTGTTCCTGGTATTGTTCAAATGTTTGGATCTAATCCTACGGCAGAACAATATACAAACTTAATCATATATAAATTAGAAAAGAGTAATGAAGATATTGATTATTCAATTAAAAACAATGTTCTTGTTTCTAATAATAATAAAGAAGAGGCAACTATTATAAAAATAGATGCATTTAATTATAATGATTTATTAGATAATAAACCATATAATCCATCTGCATTACCGATTTATATTATTTTTAATCCATGTGATAAAAATGAATTAGAAATTAGTGCCCCTAGTATTGTTGTAAACTTGAGAAGTAATGAAGTTGTAGTTTATTCTACAACACCTAATTTTTCTGATGCTAATTCTCTTAATGCAATAGAAATGCATAAATCAACATATGAAAAGTTAAACATTGGAAATGTTGACTTTAATGATGTTCGTGGATTTAGCACATATCGTTTAGAAGAAAAAATAATAAAAGCAATTAATTATTTACTGGGATCTACGTTGTTTTTCTCAAGCCTTGCATATATTCCAACATTAATTTTTTCAAGTGTTATTAGTTTTTTAATTGAAGTTGGCATATTAGCAGGAATAACATGGATTATGTTAAGAAGACATGAAGCTAAATTTTTTGATTTATTTAAACTAGTTACATTTTGTATGACTCCATCAGTTATACTAGGAATTTATATGCTACTTCCATTTGGTAATATTTGGTATTGGATTATATATATTTTGAGCCAAATAATTACAATAGTATATTTTTATATAGCAATTAAATATTATTTATTAATTTATAAGAAATAGAGGGAATAATATGAGTTATAATCACTTACAAATAGATAAAAAATGGCGAAATTATTGGGATGCCAATGAAACTTTTAAAGCAAAATTTGATTCTGGAAAGCCTAAATATTACGTACTTGATATGTTTCCATATCCAAGTGGAGCTGGTCTTCATGTAGGCCATCCTGAAGGTTATACTGCAACAGATATCGTTGCAAGATATAAACGTATGAAAGGATTTAATGTTATGCACCCAATGGGCTGGGATGCATTTGGCCTTCCTGCAGAACAATACGCGATTCAAACAGGTAATGACCCTAGAGAGTTTACATATAGAAATATAGAAACATTCAAACGACAAATCAAGAGTATTGGTTTATCATATGATTGGTCTAGAGAAATTGCAACATGTGATAGTGAATACTTCCACTGGACACAATGGATTTTCTGTCAACTTTACAAAAAAGGTTTAGCAGAACTTAAAGAAATTGAAGTTAACTGGTGTGAAGGTTTAGGTACTGTTTTAGCTAACGAAGAAATCATTAATGTTAATGGTAAAATGGTTAGTGAACGTGGTGAATTCCCAGTTGAAAAGAAACCTATGAAACAATGGGTGTTAAAAATCACTGCATATGCAGAAAGACTTCTTAACGATTTAGAAGAATTAGATTGGCCTGAGTCAATTAAAGAAATGCAAAGAAACTGGATTGGTAAGAGTAATGGTGCATTAATTGATTTTAATGTTTCTGAAAGTGAAGAAAAATTCACTGTATTTACAACACGTGCAGATACATTATTCGGTGCTACTTACTGTGTACTAGCCCCTGAACATGCAATTGTTTCTAAAATAACTACAAAAGAACAAGAACAAGTTGTTAAAGAATATATTGATTTTGCGAAGGCAAAAAGTGATTTAGATCGTACAGAATTAAATAAGGAAAAAACAGGTGTATTTACTGGTGCTTATGCAATTAATCCAGTAAATAATAAAAAGATTCCAATTTGGATTGCAGACTATGTACTTGCAAGTTATGGTACTGGTGCTATTATGGCTGTTCCAGCTCATGATACACGTGACTATGAATTTGCAAAGAAATATAATTTAGATATTATTCAAGTAGTTGAAGGTGACATTTCAGAAGGCGCATTTGTTGCTGATGGAGTTCATGTTAATTCAGGTTTCTTAGATGGATTAAATAAAGAAGAAGCCATTAATAAAATGGGTGAATTCTTAACAGAAAAGGGCATTGGTAAACTATCTGTAAACTATCGTTTACGTGACTGGATTTTTAGCCGCCAAAGATATTGGGGTGAACCATTCCCTGTAGTTCACTATGAAGATGGTACTATTGAATTACTTGATGAATCTAAACTTCCTCTTGAACTTCCAAAACTTCCTAATATGAAGTTAAGTGGAACAGGTGAAAGTCCTCTTGCGAATGCGACTGAATGGCTAGAAGTTATTCGAGAAGATGGCGTTAAAGGACGTCGTGAAACAAATACTATGCCTCAATGGGCAGGTTCTTGTTGGTATTATATTGGTTACTTATTAAAACAAGATGGCAAGATTTTACCTCTTAGCGACAAAAAAGTTCAAGATATGATTAATGAATGGTTACCAGTTGATTTATATATCGGTGGTGCTGAACATGCGGTATTACACTTATTATATTCAAGATTCTGGCATAAAGTTTTATATGATCTAGGTGTTGTTAAAACAAAAGAACCTTATCAAAAGTTATTCAACCAAGGTATGATTTTAGGTGAAGATAATGTAAAAATGTCTAAATCTCGTGGTAATGTAATTAACCCTGATGATATTATTAATGAATATGGTGCTGATACTCTTCGTGTTTATGAAATGTTCATGGGGCCACTTGATGCTATGAAACCTTGGTCAACAAAGGGTGTTGATGGAGCAAGACGTTT
Source organism: uncultured Bacilli bacterium (assembly GCA_904501965.1). Classification (GTDB taxonomy): domain Bacteria; phylum Bacillota_I; class Bacilli_A; order ML615J-28; family CAG-313; genus CAJGCS01. The sequence goes on from CAJGCS010000029.1 coordinate 3,360, forward strand.
CTTAGAAAGAGTATATCGTCTATTTGATTCAGTAATTTCTATTGATGATTCTAATAAGGCATTAGAAAAAGTATATCATCAAACTGTTAAGAAAGTTAGTGTTGATTACGATAATTTCAGATTTAATACAGCTATATCACAAATGATGATTTTTACAAATGAAGCATATAAAAACCCTAATGTTCCTCGCGAATATTTAGAAGGTTTCTTAAAACTTCTTAACCCAATTGCTCCTCATATTACAGAAGAATTATGGGAAAAACTTGGTCATAACGAGTCAATTACATATGAACCATGGCCAACATTTGATGAAGAAAAAACTAAAGAAAACTTAGTTACAGTAGTAGTTCAAATCAATGGTAAACTTCGTGACAAACTTGAAGTTCCTGCCGATACATCAAAAGAAGAACTAGAAACTTTAGCATTGGCTTCTCAAAAAGTACAAGCTAATTTAGAAGGAAAAACTCCTAAAAAAGTTATTGTAGTTCCTAACAAACTTGTAAGTATTGTTGCATAAAGTTTATGAAGATAAGTAATCTTTTTAAAATTCACAATAAAAAGAATACTTGTGTTAATGAATTTTTTATAGGAAATAATCGCTTTGTAATAATCGAAGTATTAACTAAGAAGAATAAAATAATCAAAGATCAAATGCTTACATTTTTATTAACAAGTAGTCTTGATGTTATGTGGTTTAATAGTTATTATGAAATGGAAAGTAATATAAATTATTTTCCAAGTGAAGATACTTTAAATACAAAGTTTATAATCATAGGATAAAGTGAACCTTTCGGTTCACTTTTTTTATATTTTTTATAAAAAATATTTACAAATAAAATTAGATATGATAAAATATAAGTGTAAGAAAATCTTACAATTTGTTAATATGAAGGGAGCATAATGTATGAAAATTAACATTCGAACAAAAAATCAAGTAAAAATGAGCCCTGCAGTACAAGAGTACATTGAAGAAAAAGTTAATGATTTAGAAAAACTTTTCAACAAAAGTGAAGCTTTATCTGCAAATGTATTATGCAAAGGGTATGAAAAGTATACGGTGGTAGAAATTACAATACCGCTAAAACATTTGATTTTACGCGCAGAAAGTAAAGGTGATACTCTCTTTATGGCAATTGATTTAGCGGTTGATAAGATTGAAAGACAACTGCTAAAACACAAAAGAAAAGTTAACACAATGATTAAAAAACGTGAAGGTATTGCAAACTACTTTAGCGATATTGAAAATGCACCTCTTGAGGAAGAACCTGAAGTAAAAAATAAAGAAGTAAAACTTACTGAAATGACTCAAGAAGAAGCAATTACGCAAATGGAATTATTAGACCATGATTTCTTCTTATACATTGATGAAAAAACTCATAAACAAACACTTGTATATGTAAGACATGATGGCGGATATGGGGTAATTGAACCTAAATAAAAAAGTTTATTGGAGAAGCTAGCTTCTCCAATTTTTTATATGTGTTTTTTTAATGAAAAAAATAATTATTTATGATATAATACAAAAAAATATGTGCGTTTTTTTTAACAAACGTTAACTTATAAATAATAGAAAAGGAGTAATTAGACAATGGGAGTTAAAATCGTTGACACATCACTTAGAGATGGACATCAATCTTTACTTGCAACAAGATTACGTGTTGAAGATGTATTACCAGTTGCAGAAATGTTAGATAAAGCTGGTTATCATGCATTAGAAGTATGGGGCGGAGCAGTATTTGATTCATGCATTCGTTTCCTTGATGAAGATCCATGGGAAAGATTAAGATTAATTCGTAAAGCTTGCCCAAATACAAAATTACAAATGTTATTTAGAGGCCAAAATATCTTAGGATATCGTCACTATTCTGATGAACTTGTAGAACTATTTGTAAAAAAATCTTTAGAAAATGGTATTGATATTATAAGAGTATTTGATGCACTTAATGACTTACGTAACTTAAAATGTGCAGTTGACTCAACTAAGAAATATAAAGGTCATTGTCAAATTGCATTATCATATACTACAAGTCCAGTTCACACTATTGAATACTTCGTTAATCTTGCAAAAGAAGTAGAACAAATGGGTGCTGACTCTATTTGTATTAAAGATATGGCTGGTGTTTTATTACCAAGTGATGCATATGAACTTGTTTCAAAAATTAAACAAGCTATCTCAATTCCACTAGAATTACACACTCACTGTACAGGTGGTATTGCAGAAATGACATTAATGAAAGCAATTGAAGCTGGTGTTGATATTGTTGATACAGCGCTATCTCCGCTTAGTGGTGGTACAAGCCAACCTTGTACTGAAGCACTTGTATATTCATTACAAGGTACACAATATGATACTGGTTTAGATGTAGCTGTTTTAAAGAAAGCTGCAGAAAAACTTACTGCAACAAAAGATAGATTCTTAGCAGAAGGTGGACTAAATCCAAAAGCATTAACTGTAAATCCAAGTATTTTAAAATATCAAGTTCCTGGTGGTATGCTTTCTAACTTAATGAGCCAATTAAAATCTCAAGGTGCTATGGATAAATATGATGAAGTATTAAGAGAAGTACCAAGAGTTCGTAAAGATTTAGGCTATCCTCCACTTGTAACACCACTATCACAAATGGTTGGTACACAAGCAGTTATGAATGTTATCACAGGTGAAAGATATAAACTTTCTCCAAAAGAAGTAAAAGATTACTTACTTGGTAACTATGGTAAAGCGCCTGCAGAAATCAATCCAGAAGTTCGTGCTAAGATCGTTGGAGATGCAGTTTGTATTACACATAGACCTGCAGATGATATTGCACCAGAATTTGAAGCAATGAAAGAAAAATATGCAAGCATTGTTAAATGTGATGAAGACGTATTAACATGTGCATTATTTGAAAATGTTGCAGTTAAATTTTTAGAAAAACGTAATGCTCCAGAAACTTCAGAAGAAAATGAAGTAATTGAGTTTAATGTTGTAATAGGGTAGGTATCAGATATGAAAAGATATTTTAAAGTATTATCTATTATTACACTTGTATTTATATCACTACTTGCATTAACAAGTTGTGAAGGTCAAAATGCAGAATATAAAAAATATAGTATTTGTGCAGAACACAAAACAGATAGTTTATGTGACGAATGTGGTAAAGAACAAGCTGCACATGAACATGAATTTATTGATGTAAATGGAGACCAAGAATGTGATTCATGTAAAGATGCTGGTGATACAGTTCTTGAAAAAGATCATAACTGTAAAGAATATACAGATTTATTATGCTTAGAATGTGGTTTTTCTAAAGAATATCATTTTGAAACATTTACATCTGAAAATGTAAATAATAAACTTAAATTTATTCATGATCTTGCTGAAGAAGAAAAATTAGCAGCTGATCCAGAATATAAAAAAGTAGATTACAAGAAAGTAACATATTTAGGTTTATTTGATGGAAATGGTACATTATATGTTGAAGGTGCTAAAGTTCCTGCCGGTGAATACTATTTAATTGAAGAATCAAGTGGTGTTCCAACTCTTGAAAAAGATGACAAAGGATTCTTTGGACCATATTTTGCTGGTTGGTATCAAACAAAAGATTGCAGAAATGCTGAAGGAAAGTTAGCTGATCGTTTAATTACTGGCTTTTCTCTAGATGCAGACCATATTGTATATGCTTACTACATTGACTTTGGTCAAGCTGTATTAGTTGCAATCGTATGTATTTTAATTGTATTTGTAATGTTATTATTATTATGGGGTATCGTTTCATTATTTAAATTTATCGCTCCAAAACAAAAACAACAAAAAGATCAACCTAAAGCAGCTCCTGCTGCACAAGCTCCAGTGAAAAAAGCAATTTCACTAGCTGATATTAAAGATGAAGAAATGATGGCTGCAGCGCTTGTTGCAACAATCGATTATCATGAAGAAACAAAAGAAGATGTTCGAGTAGTTTCAATTAAAGAAATTAAATAATAGGAGAGAAATTATGAAAGTTTATAAAGTTAAAGTTAATGGTAAAGTTTATGAAGTTGAATTAGAAAGCGTAAGCGAAGCTCAAGGCCATATCGAAGCTCCAGCTCAAGCTGCTGCTCCAGCTCAAGCACAAGCTCCAGCTCCAGTTGCTAGTGGTGAAGGTGCATCATTAAATGCTCCTATGGCAGGAACTATTTTAGATGTTAAAGTAAGCGTTGGACAAAACGTTCAAGCAGGTCAAGTAGTTTGTATTTTAGAAGCTATGAAACTTGAAAATGAAGTTGTTGCTCCATGCGCTGGTGTTATTAAATCAATTGCTGTTTCAAAAGGACAAGCTGTTCAACTAGATGAATTAATCGCTGTTATTGGGTAATATTTATGACAAAGGTAATTGAGACAATTTCTAACTTGTTTGGAAATTTCGTCAACCAAATGGGATTCCTTCCTGCAACATTTGAAGGTGATTTTAAAACTGTTTGGATGCCTTTAATCTTTAGATTAGTAATGATAGCTGTTGCTTGTCTATTAATCTATTTAGCTATTTCAAAAGGATTTGAACCTTATTTATTAATTCCAATCGGTATTGGTATGTTGCTAGTTAACTTAGCACCAGCTCTATATAACTTTGGTATTAATAAAGGTCCTAATGACGGAATTTTCGATTTCCTTGATCCGAATAAACCAAATGCAGTCCACCCGGGATTATTTGATTTCTTGCATCTTGGTATTGAATGGGAAATCTTCCCACCACTTATCTTCCTTGGAATTGGTGCTACAACTGACTTCGGTCCGCTAATTTCAAGACCAAGTAGCTTAATTCTTGGTGCTGCTGCTCAAGTTGGTATCTTTATGACATTCTTAGGTGCGTTACTTCTTGGCTTTAATGCACTTGAAGCTGCATCTATTGGTATTATTGGGGGAGCCGATGGCCCTACCGCAATCTTCTTATCAAATAATTTATTAGATGGTGCAGATGGTGGTTCAATGCTTTGTGCATCTATTGCGGTAGTTGCATATTCATATATGGCACTTGTACCAGTAATTCAACCACCAATTATTAGATTACTAACTACTAAAAAAGAACGCCAAATCAAAATGGAACAAACAAGACCAGTATCAAAACGCGAAAAGATTTTATTCCCTATCGTTGTTATGATTGTTGTAATTTTAATTATTCCTTCATGTGCACCACTTATTGGTATGCTAATGCTTGGTAACTTAATTAAAGAATCAGGTGTTGTTCCTAATCTTGTTGATGCTGCATCAAAAGTAATTATGTATGTAGTTACAATTGTTCTTGGTTTATCTGTAGGTGCTACTGCAATCCTTACAGACTATACTCAAGCACTTAACTTCATATACATTCTAATTCTTGGTATGATCGCATTCGCTGCAGCTACTGCATCAGGTGTATTAGTAGGTAAAGTAATGTGCAAACTTACTAAAGGTAAGATTAATCCAATGATTGGTGCTGCTGGTGTATCAGCTGTTCCTATGGCTGCGCGTGTAGTACACAAAATCGGTTTAGAAGAAGATAAATCAAATTACTTATTAATGCATGCAATGGGACCAAACGTTGCAGGTGTTATTGGTAGTGCTGTTGCAGCTGGTTTATTAATGGCATTATTAGGATAATTTCTATAAAAGATAAAAAAAGTCAACATATGTTGGCTTTTTTATTTTATTAGAAAAAAATTGAAAATTTTTCTTGCATTTTTTATATAAACTATGATATTATTAAAAAAAGAGTTGAATTATAATAAAGGAGTTCTATGATTGATATTTTAAGAAATTTATTGAATGATCACAAAACTGAAGGTATAATGTCATTTAGAATATTTGAAGGTTGGCATATCTTGTATTTAATATTAATACTAGGTTCAATAATTGCTTTGTCATTTATTCTTAAAAATAAAAGTGAAAAAGTAAAAAGTATTGCTATTGCAGTTACAATTAATACGGCGTTTTCTTTGTATATGCTTGACTTTTTCTTAATGCCTTTTGCATATGGATATATTGGAATTGATAAACTTCCTTTTCATATTTGTACCCTTTCTTGCTTACTTTGTTTTGCATGTAGACATAATAAGTTTTTGGCTAAATTTAAAACGCAATTTATAATGCTTGGTTTAATTGGTAATTTAATTTATATTCATTATCCAGCTGTGCTTGATCAATATAATGTTCATGCTTTTTCTTATAGAGCTGTACAAACATTACTTTTTCATGGTGCTATGACAGCTCATGGAATATTTTCTTTAGTATTTGGCCATATTAAATTAGAATGGAAATATTGTTATAAAGAAGCAATTGCAATATGCTTACTTGTTGTTTGGTCACTTCTTGGAAATATACTTTATTCTAACATAGCAGCTGAATTTAAGAGTAATTTTATTCACCCTGGAAATGTAATGAATGATAACATAAGAGAACTAATTAATAATGTTGTAAGTGGAACAATAAATATAACCCCTGAAATAAGCAATACAATTGCAGAAGCATTAAAAGAAGAAACATATTTCTTTAACTGGTTCTTTGTAATCAAAGATCCATTTAATGTTTTATCAATAAGTATAAGCCCATACATTATGCCATTTGTAATGCTATTTACTATTTTCCTTGCAAACATCTTAATTTATTCGGCTTATTATGGTATTAGAGCCTTATCAAGAGTAATTAGTAAAAAAAGAACAGCTTAGGAAACCTTTATTAAAAGGTTTCCTTTTTTAACTAGACAAAATATGAAAATAATGATAAAATAATAGTGTGAGGTAACTATGATTCAAACAATTAAAAAACATTTAAAACAAAATATTGACATCAAATTGTTTGATGAAGTAGATTCAACAAACAATATTTGTAAAGAAATTGCCAAAGATGATTTTAATACAACACTTGTTGTTACAAACTCCCAAACTGGAGGAAGAGGTAGGCTTGGTAGAAGCTTTATTTCTACTTCTAATAAAGGGATTTATATGAGTATACTTATTAAACCAAATATAAATATAAAAGATGTATCAAAGATTACTTGTGTTGTAGGATGTAGTATTTTAAGGGTATTAAAAGAATATATTAGTGAGCCTATATATTTAAAATGGGTAAATGATTTATATTTACATGATAAAAAAATATGTGGTATTTTAACAGAATCAAAAATAAATAATGGTTCTTTAGAATATGTTATTATTGGAATAGGATTAAACCTATATAAACAAGTATTTCCAATTGATGTTAATGCAAGTTCTATTGAAGATGAAACTTGTATTGTAATTGATAAATGGGAACTAATTGGTAAAATTATTGACAGAGTATTAATTGATATAAAAAATATTAACGATATAGAACATGTTAATTACTTTATGAATAATATGTATTTAAAAAATAAAGAAGTAGTGCTTAAAACTGTTCAAGA